>NZ_CALJRY010000152.1 GCF_937976295.1 uncultured Rothia sp.
GCTCTTCCGATCTATCTCTGCTTGTCCGGCCCGCAATTCTTTAACCCTCACCTGTGGCTTGAGACTACCCGTCTGCCGTATCCTGGATACGACCATATCCTCTCAAAGTAGACAGGAGACCTTTATGTCGCCAAAAAACACTCCACCAGACAAACAACTATTTCTGACCCGTGAGAAAAAAATAATCATATTATTTGTAATTCCACTCGTTGTATTTGCCGTAATTTCATGCAGAGCAGGACTAGATGACCAACAAATTGCAGATTTAGCAGAGAGATTTAATTTTTCAAAATTTGGGGCACCAGTCAATGGCGCAATAATAACATTCCTATTACTACTATTTGGACTCTTTGCATTCTTTCCGCTCATTAGATTGATACAAAAGTTCTTTTCCGCTCTTACGGGAAAATACTTTGTTATCTCTCTTGCGGCTCTTGCAGTACTGGGAGCAGTTGCCGCCCTTTATATTCCTTCCTATACAAATTGGTTTAAATCCGATACTCAGCAATCTACGAGCAGTACACAGAATGACCAAGGTTCCGGAAACCAACAGAACCAGTCTTCTAAAGATCCATCTTCTGATTTAAGACTTCATCTTCTATATATTGCTGGTGGCATTATCGCTGTCTTGGGTCTTATCGAGACAAATCGTAAGAATAGCCAGGACCATACCCGTGAGGTTCATGCAGCTCGCCGTGACCGCTATATTGAAGCCGTTGATAAACTATCGAGCGATAATGCACCAGTACGTCTTGGTGGAGTCTACGCTCTTGTTGGTCTTGTCGATGAATGGCTAGACGACGACAATATTGATGAAGAAACTCGAATCAAAGAAGGGCAGATTATTATCAATAACCTTTGCTCTTATATTCGACGCCCATTCTCCCTGGCAGATAAGTTAGAACTGCTCGAGAAACAAACCCTTTCTACATCTCCCCCAATGATACGCAGAAAAAAGAAGGTCTACTCTCTCGAGATTTTACAGAAAATAAATAAAGATAAAATTTCTTTTAAAGAAGAAAAAGAAATCCGACAGACAATTATCAGTGAAATACGAAGCAGGCTTAGTCGCGGTCTTGACCCTAGTGGAATGCCCACCCCCGGCCCCTGGTCTAAATTCACCTACGACTTCTCAGGTGACTTCTTCTACCCTGTTGATTTTTCAAATAGCCATTTTAAGTCACCAATAAACTTTGGGCTATCTAATTTTTTTGAATCCGTTAATTTCAGCTCAACATTTTTTAACGATGATGCTGATTTCATAGAGTCATCTTTCAGGAAGAACACATTGTTTGAGAGATCAATCTTCAATGCAGATGTTAGATTTCAGAGAGCAGAATTTACCGAAGGAACTGGTTTCTCACAAACAACCTTCAAGGGAAGTACTGATTTCAGCAAATCAATCTTTAACGGCAGTGTCCTATTTCTCGCAGATTTTTACGGATACACAACATTTTCAGAAGCAACTTTCTTTCAAGATACCCAATTTACTGGAAGAACTTTCTATGAAGAAGTCGATTTTAGTAAATCTACTTTCAAGGAGCTTTCAATATTCATAGGTGTATTTTTTAATGAAAAAACAATCTTTAGCGATGCAACCTTCGCTAAGAATGCGAATTTTAGCGGCGCGACCTTCGCCAAGAGTGTGAATTTCAGCAACACGACTTTCGAAAAGGATGAAGCGATCTTTGCGAGTGGAGAGGAGAGGGCTAAGTTTTCTGTTCATCCAAGTCAAGAGGACTACAATTTCTCAGTTTCTAGCAGCAGTAAGCCCATTCATACGAGAGAGACCAAGCTTAACGACGTAACACGCCGTATCCCTATTGGTACTGTGCTCTTTGATCCTTTATCTCCCAAGGACGAAAACGGAAAATACAGGGAAAGTCCCCCGGCATAATAGCTATTAGAAAGTTGGGGACGAAAATCAAGAGACAAGCCCCGTCTGTGCATCTTATGCAGGCAGGGCTTCTTCTTTTGCCCAGCGCGAGCGCGCAAGGGTGGGGTCCTCCCCTATGCTGGTTATAAGCCAGCACCGGAGCAGGAAGGGCACACCACCATGAACCTCAACAAACTCTTAACCGCGCTACGGCAACGCAAAAACACCCCGGCACGCAACCAGCAGGCCGGGCGGCACGAACGCTACACGCACGCCCTCGAACAATTCCTCGACGGGCACCAGCCCGCCGTACGCCTCAGCGGGGCGTACACGCTCGCAAACCTCGCAGACGAATGGCTCACCGACACCTCCCTCCCCGAGCAGGTACGCCTCGAAGAAGCTCAGACCATTATCGACGCGCTGACCGGGTGCATCCGCACGCCCTACCCCCTCGCACAGAAACGGCAAGTCCTAGAAACAGACGAAGCCCCCGAAGAGTACGAAGGCGACTTCACGCGCGATCAGGAGGCACTACGCGAAGAGCAGCTGGTACGCCGCACGGTCTTCATGGAGTTCAGCTGCCGCCTCGCCGCGGTCACCGAGAACAACGAGAAGGGTAACAAGGCAGGCAAGCACGCGGTGCCACCGTCATCACCAATGTGGACTGACCTGCGCTTCGACTTCGGCGGCGCACCCATCTTCTACCCCTTGCGGCAGCTGCACTTTCAGAACGCCGATTTCGCCTCCACGACCTTCTACGGCCCGGCGGATTTCTTCGGCGCAACCTTCCACGGTGACACCAGCTTTTCCGCGGCGCAGTTCACGGCTGACGCATCCTTCAACAGCGCGAACTTCAACGACTGGGTGGGCTTCAGCGCCGCACACTTCGCGGGCGCGGCAGAGTTCAGCCGGGCACGCTTTGCGGACGCGGCAAGTTTCGCAACCGTAACCTTCACCGGCGAGACTGACTTCTCAGACGCGGTCTTTTCGGCTGCGGCTGACTTCGCGGTATCCACCTTCAAGTCCGACGCCGACTTCTCACGCTTGACCACCGCAGGCATAGCCAGCTTCGCGGCGGTCACCTTCGACGGAAAGGCAGTGTTCACCGCCTCCACGTTCCACGATGAAGCACACTTCGCCGCCTCGGTCTTCAACCGTCCGGCGGTGTTCTCTAAGTCACTGTTCGGCGGGGTCGCGCGCTTTGCCGGTGTAGTCACCAAGCAGTCCGCGATGTTCAGCAACGTACGCTTTGCAGGCGCGGCGGACTTTAGCGGGGCGTCCTTCACGCAGTACGAGGATTTTGGTGGGGCGCGGTTCGACGGCGACGCCACGTTCAGCCGGGCGTCTTTTATTGCGCTTCCGAGGACGCGCTATGAGATGGACTTCCCGCAGCACGCGAACTTCAGTAACGCGACCTTCGCGCAGGGCGCCGACTTTAGTCAGGCGACGTTCACGGCGCATGTCGGCTTCTACAAGGCGACGTTCGCGCGGGCGGTGAGCTTCAACGGGGCGAGCTTTGAGGGCGCCTACTTCGCGGATGCGACGTTCGGTCATAGCGCGGATTTCAGGCAGACTAGCTTCATGTACACTGAGCCGTCCTTTGAGGCTTTGGAGAGGCGGCTGCAGAGGGCACGGTTCTCGGCGCAGGCGGATCCGCAGGATTACCTGTTTGAGGCGCGCCCCGAGAGCCCACACGGTTTCAGGTGCGGCGAGGCGGAGCTTCTTAATAGAACGTTCGTTCTCCCTCTCGGCGCGGTGCTCTTTAATCCGGCTTCTTGGGACGAAGAGAAGCAGGAGTACACCCGCATCAGTGAGCCTGCGCAGTAACACATAGCTCTCCCCTACCGTCGGGGAAGCTCCCACACACAGACCCTGCCCGTGCATCCAGCGCTGGCGGGGTCTTTGCTAGTGACCAGTGACAGCCCAAGCCCAGCCGCTTTTACACTATGCTGAGTATGACCCGCCCCTTTCAACGATGACAGGAGAACCACATGCATCTGACACCCAGCACCGCGTGGGTTTGGCTGATAGCTTGCGCAGTCGTCATTCTGTTTTTCCCGCTCGCCGCGCAGTTCGGCAATCTCAGGGGGAAGCTGTCTAGCTTCCGCACCTGGGTTTGGGCTATCGCGCTCTTGGGCATTGTCACGGCGGGTTTTATGCCTTTCATCTTTGATCCTGGCATCACCCATTTTGAGGTTCAGCCGTTCATTTTCTTCATCACCGGCACCCTGCTGGGCGTTCTCTTTCTTGGGGAGTTCCACCGCATGAACACCCAGAAAAAGCTGGAACACCCCCAGCGGGTGCACGCCGAACGCCGTACCCTTTACAGCAAGGCAGTTGAGCAGCTGGCGTATCCGAACCCGGCAGTCCGTGCGAGCGCCATCAGCGCTCTTGCGGGTCTGGTTGATGAGTGGCTCGCTGACGAGCAACTCAGCGTTGAGGCGCGGCAGAAGGAGGGGCAGGTCATCGTCAATGCCCTCTGCGCTTATGTTCGTTCGCCGTTCTCGCGGGCGTTCAAGGCAGATGCTTTTGAATCCGATGCGCCGCCCGCTAACTATGCGGGTGATTTCGCTACGGATCTTGCGGCTTTTCGTGGTGAGCAGGATGTTCGCCGTAGCATCTTCGTTGAGATGAGTAAGCGCAGCAGCACCCTTGCTGAAAATGAGAAGGGTGAGGTGGCTGTTGTCCCCGGCGCGTGGAGCGGCTTTGAGTTCGATTTCAGCAGGGCGGTCGTCTTCTACCCTCTCGACGGTCTAACTATTGAGAACGCCAATTTCTCTGCGGCGAGGTTCTGCAACGGTTCAGATTTCAGCGGGGCTACTTTTGTGGGAACCGTGGATTTCAGCCGCGCAACCTTCGGAGAGATTGCGGGGTTCGGTGACGCGACCTTTACTGGCGATGCAAACTTTACCCGGGCGGTCTTTGACCAGGATGCGCGTTTTAGCGGCGTAACTTTCATGGGTACGGCTGACTTTAGTAACGCGCGCTTTGCTGGTGATGCGTTCTTCCGCTGGGTGGCTTTCAACGCTAATGCGGAATTCCACGAGGCTTCTTTTGGAGGGTACGCTGACTTCCGTGACGTTGCGTTTGCTGCGGATGTGAGGTTTAGCGGCGCTTCCTTTGAGGGGAATGCTGGGTTCTTTAGGTCGTCTTTTGGCGGTAATGCGAGCTTCTTCAGGACGGATTTTGCGGGAGTTACGGAGTTCCGTGAAGCTGTCTTTGAGGGGCATGCAGGGTTTAACGCGGCAACCTTCTACGGGGATGCGCATTTTAGCCGGGCTACGTTTGAGGAGCTCGCTGGGTTCAGTGAAGCCACCTTTGAGGCAGGTACGGATTTTGCAGGGGCGTCCTTTGTGCAGACGGCAGATTTCTGCGAGGTGTCTTTCGTGAAGAGCCCGCCGCTCTTTGCGGCTAAGAATGTTGAGTCAGGTGAGGTGTACCGGGCTCGGTTCGTTGCGCTGTCTGCCGGTTCTGGATCCACCGGTCAGGAGGCGCATAACTTCGCGGTGTGCGAGGGTAGCCAGCCTATTCCGCTGGGTACAGCCGAGCTGAACGGCGTGGGCTACCGCATCCCAGTCGGAGCG
>NZ_CALJRY010000153.1 GCF_937976295.1 uncultured Rothia sp.
ATGAGTTTCATATTTAAATCAATAGGCGCAGAATCAAGCTGCGGGGCGCTCGCCTTATTGCGATGACTGCCAGGTTATTCTTCTTCGGCAGGCAGGAACTTCGTAATGATGTAAAGCTCTTGGCGCCAGTGACCGGTGGGGCGGTGCCTGAAGACCTCTAGAATTTCCTCCTTGCCCTCGCGATTCGGCACTAAGGTGGTGATTCGTTGTGCCACGATACCGACGAGTTCTTCGGGGAACCTCGCATGAGCAGGAGGTAGATAAAGCCACTTGTCATGCGTGAAGGAGAAGCCCTTCAGGACTGCCCGCGTGATTCCCCCACCTACGAGACTTAGATCCTCCTCAGAGACGAGGTTGCAGATGTATTGGGTGTCATCTACCTCGACGCAATTGCCGAACAAATAGCGCAAATCCAGATTGGCTTGCAGGACGTTGCGGACGGTCGGCTCTAGCCCCTTCTCCTGAAGCCAGGCCTCAATTTTATCCACTTTCCACTGGTCAAATCGGTTGCCCGGGTAGCCAGTGACCTTCTGATCAAGCTCAGGGTTTTTGTGCTCGATTCGGGGAGGGGTGCCTACGAGCGGTACTTCCTTTACCTCCAGGTTGTCCCAGTCCTTGTGGGTGACGGTGCGAACCCAGGTGTACATGAGCGGGTCCACCACTTCTGCTTCGTGCTCACGGATGAACTGCTGCAGATTGACGCCTTCCGGAACCTCCACGGTGTAGCTCTTGCGGAGCTTCAAATTATTCAGGATGGTAAGACGCATGTCGTTGGAGATGGTCGTGTCTTCGTCGGGGTCGATACTTTCTGGTGACCTTAAGTAGTAAAGGTTGATTTTCCAGGTGAGCTGCGGGGGCGCAGTCTCGCCTTTTTCTGGGGGGACCGGGAACGTGGTTAGTCCACGGTAGATCTTGGGGGTGTAGCCGGAACGGTTAATCCATTCGATGGCATCAGACGTGAGTTTCTGCTTATCGGCAACAGACAATCGATACGGGGGTAAGTGCCACTCATCGGTAGAGCTCATTTTGAGTGTCCTTTCTCTTAGGGAGGGCTGCCACGCTCCATGCGTGGCGAGGGTTCAGCTATTGATGCTTCATGAATCAGCAATCAATATTGGTTATGCCTTAATTCTCCCATATTTATTAGCTGTGTGCTTGGTAAATCGTCATTATGTCCCAGGTGCACAGATGCCATATGCGAGCGCGCCCCCTGGTACAGAAACAGCGTGAGGGGCGCGCTCGCATTTTTGGCCTAGCTGTAGCAGTCGGAGGTCTTTTCAACCAGCACGTAGGAGCCATCGGGTAGACGGCTTGGAGCCGTGCTGCCACCGAGCAGATAGGCGGTCCCGGCGGTGACATTAGCGCATTCGGTGATGCGGTAATGCCCATTGTTCGAGGTGCCCCTAACTTCTGCTGTCAGGAGGGCATCTAAGGTCACGTCGAATCTGTATTCCTGCATCACCTCACCGAAACTCATGCCTTCAGACGTGAGGCCGTGGAACATTTTCTGCCACGGTTCAGCCGGGGCTGTGTCAGCAGGAACCAGCTTTGCCAGGAAGAGATCAGGGCTGCGCGGCGCATCTCCTAGTAGCAGGAAGGGTGCATCTTCACCTTTGCCTGTCACTGAGAGCATGGCACGGAAAATGGCATCCCGGCTGTGATAGGTGATGCCCTCGACGTCAAAACCCTCATACTGTGCCAATGCTTTAAGGTACTGCCGGCGGGTGCCCTTCGAGACGTCCCGGGTAAGATTGGCGCTCGCATACAGGCGGGTAGGAATGGGCATGTTCGGGGTTCCTTTCGGGGATTAGGAGAGGGAGATGGTCAAGCCTTCAAGGAAGCCGCCATGCTTGACGATGAGCTTCTTGTAGGAGTCAATGACCAGCTGTAGCTGCTCTGCGTACACGGTACCGTCTTCTGCATCAATGCGCTTCTGCATTTCCTCATCCACCGGAACAAAAAGGTGGTGGGAGTGCAGCTTGACAATATCCTCGTTCACAGCGGCGCGCTGAGTAACCAGCAGACGCGCCGGGTCTTTCGCACACACATACCCAGGCATGAGCAGGGCGACATCCGCAATGCCGCGCTGAATCACCACACCGGATTCCTGCAACGGCAGGTCGAAATACAGATGCGCGGACAGTCGCAGCTGACCATTGCGGGGGCGCTTACTATGCACATAAGCGTTAATGTGCAAGGTCGCACCCAGTGCCTTCAAGCGGGCGAACTGCTTAGCGTTCAAGCGCCGCGCCGCGCGCTCAAGCTTACGGCGGTAGGAGGGGGAGTAGGAGGAATACATGGCACATCCTTTCAAGCCGGGGG
>NZ_CALJRY010000154.1 GCF_937976295.1 uncultured Rothia sp.
CCTCTTACCCGCACCCCCGGTGCATGCCTGAGTTCTGGCAGTTCCCCACAGTATCGATGGGTCTAGGCCCCCTTAATGCTATTCACCAGGCTTCCTTTAACCGCTACTTGCAGAACCGCGGTATCAAGGACACCTCACAGCAGCACGTCTGGGCATTCCTCGGCGATGGCGAGATGGATGAGCCCGAGTCACGCGGTGCACTGCAGCTCGCGGCTAACGAAAAACTCGACAACCTGACCTTTGTAGTGAACTGCAACCTGCAGCGTCTCGACGGTCCCGTGCGTGGTAATGGCAAGATCATCCAGGAGCTCGAAGGTTTCTTCCGCGGTGCCGGATGGCATGTCATCAAGGTTGTCTGGGGCTCCGAGATGGACGAGCTTCTCGCTAAGGACAAGAGCGGTAAGCTCATCCAACTGCTGAACGAAACCTTGGACGGCGACTACCAGAACTTCCGCGGCGAAGACGGCGGTTACATCCGTGAGCACTTCTACGGCAAGTACCCCGAAACCAAGGAACTTGTTGCTGACCTGACCGATGACGAAATCTGGGCTATTCGCCGCGGCGGTCACGACTACAAGAAGATCTACGCTGCATACAAAGAAGCGCTGGAGACTAAGGGACGTCCGACCGTTATTCTGGCACAGTCCATTAAGGGTTACGCTCTTGGCCCCTACTTCGAGTCCCGTAACTCGACCCACCAGATCAAGAAGTTCACCATGGAAGCGCTCAAGGGCTTCCGCGACCATCTGAACATCCCGATCTCTGATGAAGAGCTGGAGAAGGACCTCTACAACCCTCCGTACTACCGTCCCGGTCAGGACAACCCGGCAATTCAGTACATGCTCAAGCGTCGCGAAGAACTCGGTGGTTTCCTCCCCGGTCGCCCCAATACTCAGCCTGAGATTCAACTGCCGGACGACAAGGTCTACGCGGGTACCAAGAAGGGGTCAGGCAAGCAGCTTGCCGCATCCACGATGGCATTCGTGCGTCTCATGAAGGACCTAATGCGTGTCAAGGGCTTCGGCCACCGTATTGTGCCTATTACTCCCGATGAGGCACGTACCTTCGGTATGGA
>NZ_CALJRY010000155.1 GCF_937976295.1 uncultured Rothia sp.
TCAGAAGCCCTACGCTTCCTTCTGCGCCTCGTACGCGCGAACCTCAGATAAACACATCTCTGCGGCGAGCGCATCGACCGTCTCACGGTCGTACGGGCGAAGAGCGTACAGCTTCTCCACGACCGACGAAGCCATCTTAGAGGACCACGCCCAGGCGTGCCGCCAGGATGTCACGCACCAGCGCACCACCGCCGACGGTGGTGTCCGCCAGAGCCTTCACAGCCCACGCATCCACAGCCGCCAACGCCGCCGGAGCGTTCAGATCCTCGCCGAGCGCCTCACGCACAGCGGCCAGCAGCTCAACCGCCGCCTCATCGGTGACACCTTCGGAACCCTCACGGCCCTCAGCCACCGACACCGCATGACGGTAAGTATCCAGGCGAGCCTTCGCGTGCTCCAGCAGCTCATCAGTCCAGAACCAATCCGAACGGTAATGCTGACCCATAATCGCCAGGCGCACCGCGTTCGCATCCTCACCGGCCGCACGCAGACGCGAAACCAGCACCAGGTTGCCGCGGGACTTGCTCATCTTGTGGCCGTCCAAACCGACCATGCCGGTGTGCGCGTAATGCTTAGCGTGCGGGCGTGCAGACACAGCCCACGAATGGCCCGCACCCAAATCGTGGTGCGGGAAAGTCAGGTCGTTACCGCCGGCCTGAACGGTCAGCGAACCATCCACAAAACGGCGAGCAATCATCGTGCACTCGATGTGCCAGCCGGGGCGGCCCGCGCCCAGCTCGCCGGCATCCCAGCTCGGCTCGCCCTCACGCTCAACACGCCACAGCAGCGGATCCAACGCGTCACGCTTACCGGCACGGTTCGGGTCGCCGCCGCGCTCAGCGAAAATCTCCAGCATCTCATCACGGGTCAGGTGGCAGACCTCGCCCGGTGCCCACGAGTAGCCCTCAGCGTTCGCGGGCAGCTCACGCACAGCCTTCAAATCCAGGTACACGTCACCGTCAGGATGCACCACACCCTGCTCATCCGTGAAACCGGGCACGCGGTACGCCAGGCCGCGGCGCAGCAAATCCTCAATCAGCGGGAACAGCCACTCAATGGACTCCACCACACCCACATAGTGCGCCGGCGGAATCACGTTCAGCGCCTTCATGTCGGTGCGGAACAGCTCCGTCTGATCCTCAGCCAGCTCACGCCAATCAACGTTCGTGGCGGTCGCACGCTCCAGCAGCGGGTCGTCCACATCGGTCACGTTCTGCACGTACGTTACCGGCACGCCCGCATCCAGCCAGGCGCGGTGCAGCAGGTCAAAAGCAACATAGGTGGAGGCGTGACCCATATGCGTCGCGTCGTACGGGGTGATACCGCAAACGTACAGGCTCGCCGCCTTATCCTCCTGAACCTGAACAATCTCACCAGCCGCAGTATCAAAAATACGCGGCAGCGCAGCCTGACCGGGCAGAGTCACAGAGGCGGGGGCATCCCAAGCTCGCATGGGTTTCCTTTCCGTAAAAACGCCCACAACCGGTGGACGCGCCACACCCGCCGCCCAGCCCGGGCATGCGGATGCCACAAAAAATCTACTTCAATAAGAATACCCGCCCGTGAGAAACTCACGGACGGGTATGTCATATCACGCTGAGGGCTAAAGCCTTAGAACGCCGAAGAAGTAGCGTTCAGAACGCCAGTGCCCAAACCAACGAAAATCAGGATACCGAGCGCGATGCGGTACCAAATGAAAATGCCGTAGGACTTCGACGACACGTACTTCAAGAACCAGCCAATCATCAGATAACCCACCACGAACGCGACCAGAGTCGCAACGATAGTCGACGGGATACCGTAGTAGCCGGTCGCCTCAGCACCAGTGAACACCTTGAAAGTCTTGTACAGACCAGACATGAACACTGCCGGCAGAGCCAGAAGGAACGAGTAACGAGCCGCAGCCTCACGGGTGTAACCCATGAACAGACCCGCGGTAATGGTACCGCCCGAACGGGAAACACCCGGGATCAGTGCCAGCGCCTGCGCGCAACCGTACAGAATACCGTGACGGACAGTCAGGTCCTTCAGCTCACGCTGCTCACGGCCGAAACGGTCCGCAAGACCCAGGAACACCGCAAAGACAATCAGCATGGTCGCCACAATCCACAGGCTACGGAACTGTGTGTCAATGTAGTCTTCCAGCAACAGACCCAGAACGCCGATGGGCAGGGAGCCGATAATAATCAGCCAACCCATGCGGGCATCCGGGTCGTTACGCGGTACGCGGCCGGTCAAGGACCCGAACCAGGACTTCAGGATGCGAACAATATCGCGCCAGAAGAAAATCAGAACCGCAGTCTCAGTACCCAGCTGGGTGATTGCGGTAAACGCGGCGCCCGGGTCAGCCTTCTCCGGCAGGATCTGGCCAACAATGTTCAGATGCGCCGATGACGAAATCGGCAGAAATTCGGTCAGGCCCTGAACGAAGCCCAAAATAATTGCTTGAATCCATTCCACGGTTTCAAGGATACAGGAGGCGCGCCCGCCGGGAGCGGTTCGCGGAAGGTGATGTGGAACCTCCGCAAACCGCCCCGTCCACACTGTGAAACGCTCAGGGTGCCGGTTCTAGCGGTACACCGCGGTGCATCCACGGCTCATCTGCGGCTCAAGGACACCGCGCGAATGCCTCAAACGCGCGCTCTCCGGCGCATCAAAGGTGCGTCAACGGCGCACGCATACTAGCCGCACGACCAGTCAAAAACACCGGTCTCAAAATCAAAAACAGCGCTACCGCACCCAAAATTCAGCACATCAAACTCATCGAACTCAATATAACGAGCCGTCATACCCTCCGGCAGGCTCTGCGCATAAAAATGGGTGCCGCCCAGGTGAGTACCCACCGCAATCAGCGGCTTAGCCCACTCAAACCACTCCGAATCCTCCGAGTCCCAATCGAAAGGACTCAGATAACCGGTATCCGGGTCAACATTCTCAAACACATCACTCGGGGCCTTACCGGCGTTCGGGTCATCCATCGGAACCCACCCCACCAGAGCAGGCTTACGAGCCAGCGGTTGCTGCTGATCCGCCAACGCCCAGGCGCTGAAGCTCTCCTCCTCGCCACGATGCTCACCGGGACGGCGCACATCCTCAGGCGGCTGTGTACGGGACGAGAACTCCTGCTCATTCAGGTACAGCACCGCAAACTCGGCATCCAAAATATCGCGCAACAGAAGCTGATACGGATGCACTCGAGCCTGCGCATACTGCACCTCGAACGGGTCATCACTTGCCGCATTAGCAACACCCTCAGTCGCCTCATCCTCAGCGAACTGGCCATCACCGGCGAAGAAAGAGAACGCCACCACACCCGGATACTTCTGCGCATCCGGCAGGTACTCCCCCGGCAACCTCACCGTAAAAATATGCTGCATCGGCAAACCGGTAAACGTACTGCGCGGCCACTGATCCTGCTCAATACCCGGGCCAGTCGAACCCACCCAGCCGGCCTCCCACACCTCGGGGGAACCGGCAGGCAGAGCAGTATCATCACCACCGCGCAGCTCATAATTCCAGGCACGAGCAGAAGAATCGGTGCCCGCCGCATCAATGGGGCTAAACACCATCGCGTAGCTTTTCATGAGAGTTCCTCTCTGCAGATTATTCGCCCCACAACCCGCCAATGCGCGCAACACCTGCGCACATTAAACGACTAAGGGCGGGATACATACTCCCAGTATGCATCCCGCCCCCACATCATGCACGGTTAACGGTCACCCGAAAACCCCGCACAAAACATAACGGTCATCGCCTACGCCTGACGCTCATCACGCAGCGCACGGTTCACAGCCGAAATCATCGCCTTCAACGCCGCACGAGTAGTCGAGCTATCCACGCCAATACCCCACAGCACGCGAGAACCAACAGCAGCCTCAACATAACAAGCCGCGTTAGCAGTCGACGAAGACGACATCGTGTGCTCCGAATAATCCATCACGCGAATATCCACGCCCTCACCCGACAGGATGTTCTGCAGAGCATCCACCGGGCCGGTACCCGAAGCAGAACGAGTGTACGTGTGGCCATCAATGTTCAGACCAACACGCAGAGTGGTCGCACCAGTATCAGCCGAATCAATGTTAATCGACTCAATACGGTACTTACCCCAACGCTTTTCAGAATCAGCAGCGGGCAGGTACTCATCCGCGAAGATGTTCCACAGCTTCTGGCTGGTCATCTCGCCACCCTCAGCGTCAGTACGAGCCTGAACAATCTTCGAGAACTCAACCTGAGCACGACGCGGCAAATCCAGGCCGTGATCCTGCTTCAGCAGGTACGCCATACCGCCCTTACCGGACTGCGAGTTCACACGAATAATCGCCTCATAGGTACGACCCAGATCGCGAGGATCAATCGGCAGGTACGGAACCTCCCAGTACACCTCATCCACGGTCTTACCCGCCTCAGCAGCGGTACGCTCCAGAGCCTCAAAGCCCTTCTTAATAGCGTCCTGGTGAGAACCAGAGAACGCGGTGAACACCAGGTCGCCACCATACGGCGAACGCTCGTGCACCTTCAACTGGTTGCAGTACTCAACAGTCTTACGGATACCGTCAATATCAGAGAAATCAATCTGCGGATCAATACCCTGGGTGTACATGTTCAGACCCAAAGTCACCAGGTCAACGTTACCGGTGCGCTCGCCATTACCGAAGAGGCAACCCTCAATACGGTCAGCGCCCGCCAGGTAACCCAGCTCAGCAGCAGCCACGCCGGTACCGCGGTCATTATGCGGGTGCAGCGACAGCACAATGTGCTCGCGGTGGTTCAGGTTGCGGTTCATCCACTCGACCGAGTCGGCGTACACGTTCGGGGTAGCCATCTCAACGGTAGCGGGCAGGTTCACAATCAGCTCGCGGCCGTTCTGACCAATCTCCAGCTCCTCAGCCACAGCATTCACCACGCGAGCCGCATACTCCAGCTCAGTGCCGGTGAAGGACTCGGGCGAGTACTCGTAGATGACCTTAGTGTCAGAGACCATCTGCTCTTCGTACTTGCGGCACAGGCGCGCACCCTGCAGGGCGATATCCAGCACGCCCTCCTGATCCTGGTTGAACACCACGCGACGCTGCAGCACGGAAGTCGAGTTGTAGAAGTGCACAATCGCCTGCGGTGCGCCCTCAATCGCCTCAAAAGTACGGGCAATCAGGTGCTCACGCGCCTGCACCAGAACCTGAATGGTCACGTCCGAAGGGATGTGGCCGTCCTCAACGAGGGTACGCACAAAATCAAAGTCAGTCTGCGACGCCGACGGGAAACCCACCTCAATTTCCTTGTAACCCATCTTCACCAGCAGCTTGAACATCGCAAGCTTACGGTCGGTATCCATGGGGTCAATCAGCGCCTGGTTGCCGTCACGCAGATCCACTGCGCACCAGCGCGGAGCCTTCTCAATGACCTTATCCGGCCAGGTGCGGTCCGGCAGGTCAACAACAATCTGCTCGTGGAAAGGGCGGTACTTGTGTACCGGCATGGGGCTGGGCTTCTGGTGGTTTTTCATGATGAATTTCCTGTTGGTTGGTCCGTCTCGCTCTACCCCAGATGTGGGGCTCGTACCGTGCCGGGTATCGGTTCCCGGCTGCCGTGGTCAAGGCGGTGCATCAGAAAGGATGCGAAGGTGAGATGCCGCGTCAAAAAGCCGGAACGGTTGCGGCAGATTCTAGCGTGCCCCGTTCCGGCGAATAAGCAGCAGGTTCACTGCCTGGCGGGTAACCCCGCGCATGCTCTCACCGTCAATAGTCATGCCTCCACGCTATCACAGGGCTCGGAGGCGATGGCAGGGCACACGGGAAGCCGTCCATCATCTGGAAAGAATTAACGGCAAAGAGGCGTAGCCACCATTTCTGGCGCTACGCCCCTTCACTCAATATTCACGCATCTGCCCTGTGTCTTAGTTAGAGCTGCGTCCTAGCTACAACCTAGTAGGCGAAAGCAGTCTGGCACTTGTTCTGATCAGCAGTCTGACCGGTCGCGTTACCCGCAATCGCAGACTCCTGCTTCTCCATCGCCTCACCGGACGGGAAGTCAGTACCGATAGTCACCGACACGCCCAAAACCTCTTCGGTCGCCACCACGCGGGTCACATTCAGCTTCGCGGCAATTTCCTTCGCCTCCGCCTCGTAACCGGTCGAGTAGAACACCGTGGTGAAGTTCGTCGGGCTAGCGGAGGTACCCGGAGTAACATCCGAGTAGCCCAGACCCTCAATCACCGAAGCGATCGTAGCCGAGCGGCCATCCAGACCGGTCGCGTTGTACACGCTCACCGGAACCGTACGATCGAGCTGAACCGGAGCGGCAGAAGTAGCCTCAGCAGCCGGAGCCTCCTCCTTCAGCGACTTATCATCACGCAGACGCTGGAACACATTCGCAGCATCCGCAGAAATCTGCAGACGGTTCGCGTCCTGGCTCCACGGCTCAGTCGGCACCGTCGCAAACACAACATTCGACAGGTCCACGCCACCAAGAGCCGCACCAACACCCACCAGAGTGCTGATATTACCCAGGTCCTTATCCACCGTCACGTTCTGAGTAATCGCCTCAGCAATGCTAATCAGACGGCCCGGATTCGACAGAGTACCCTCGCTCTTCACCTTACGCAGCAGCGAAGACAAGAAGCCCTGCTGAGCCTGAATACGACCAATATCGGAACCATCCGAGAAACCGTGGCGGCTACGCAAGAACGCAAGAGCCTGCTCACCCTCAACAGTAGAAGTACCCGCAGGAAGCTTCAGGCCACTGTACTCGTCATCAATCGGAGCGTCCACACAGACCTGAACGCCGCCAACGACCTTCGACAGCTCCTTCACCGCGTTAAAGTCCACCAACATAAAGTGGTCAATATTCACGCCGGTCAGCTTACTGATGGTCGCCACAGTACAACCAGGACCACCGCGAGACAGAGACTCGTTAATCTGAACGTTCTCCTCAGCCGGGTACACGGTGCCGCTCTCAGGATCAGTACACTGCGGAACGTCAACCATCAAGTCACGCGGGAACGACAGCACGTTCACGTTCTTACGGTCCTTGCTAATCTGCAGAAGCATCATCACGTCCGCGCGAGCCTCAGAATTGCGGTCTTCCTCATCACCGTACGCGCTGTTATTGCCCTGACGGGTATCGGAGCCAATTACGAGAATGTCCAAGGCGCCGTTTTCCAGGCCGTCCTTGTAATTGCTGATGTTCAGCTCCTGAGTATGCAGATTATTGCGCATACGCAGAGCCACCACGCCACCAAAGCCAACAACAATGACGAGCATGCAAGCAGTAAGCAGAGCAATCCACTTATTGCGGTTTGAAGTCATCACCGTCGTGCGCATATGACGACCGGTACTTCGTAAACGAGGTGCCTGAGGCATACCTTTTCTCTTTCTGCCGGTGAGCAAGTGCTTTCTCAGAGTAACACTCTTCCCTATGAGCGCCGAATGAGAGTGAAAAGTTTCACCCGGGGGCATGCACAGATTTCCGCAAGCCACCGGGTGAAAACTATGGATGCGCGACCGCCCCTCGGAGTAGTCCCTCAGGGCGATGCGCTCAGGAAAGCTACTAGAATCCCAGGCGGTTCAACGCACGCGCGTCAGACTGCCATTCCTTCGCAACCTTCACATGAATATTCAAATAAATGCGGGTACCGAGCATCGCCTCAATCTGCTCACGAGCCTTCGTACCAATCTTGCGCAGATTCGAGCCGCCCTTACCGATAATGATGTACTTCTGCGACTCACGCTCCACATACAGGTTCACGTGCACATCCAGCAGCGGGTTATCCGCCGGGCGGCCCTCACGGAACTCCATCTCCTCAACCGTCACAGCAATCGAGTGGGGCAGCTCCTCACGCGCACCCTCCAGGGCGGCCTCACGCACCAGCTCCGCGATGAGGGTTGCCTCCGGCTCATCAGTTAGCTCACCATCCGGGTACAGCGGCGGCGACAGCGGAGTGTACTGCGCCAGCAGGTCAGCCACCGCATCCACCTGGAAATGCTTCACAGCAGACACCGGAATAATCGCAGCCCAGCCGCCCTTACCATCAACCGGCATCGGCTCAGAAACCTCACCGGCACGGCGCTTAGCCGCAGGACCCGAACCCTTCGCGAAAGGCACAGCATCATTCTTACCGCCCTTACCCTTCTGCTTCGCACGATGCGCGGCGCGCTTAGCACGAGCCGCACGCTCAGCGCTCATGACCTCCTCGCCGAGCGCCTCAACAGCCAGCAGCTGCTCACGCAGCTCCTCAGAGCTCACAGTGTCAGCCTTCGTCACAATAGCAACCACCGGCTTATTGCTCGACGCCACCAGCTGCGAGGCAATGTAACGGTCACCCGGACCAATCTTCTCATTCGCCGGAATGCAGAAGCCCAGCACATCCACCTGCGAAAGGGTGCTAGCGACCAAGTCGTTCAGACGCTCACCCAGCAGAGTGCGGGGGCGGTGAATACCCGGGGTGTCCACCAGAATCAGCTGGTACTCGTCCTTGTGCACAATACCGCGGATCGTGTGGCGGGTCGTCTGCGGACGGTTCGAGGTGATAGCCACCTTCTGACCGACCATAGCGTTCGTCAGAGTGGACTTACCCGCATTCGGGCGACCCACCAGCGACGCGAAGCCCGAACGGAAATTCTCGGGGTAGGTCGGCAGCGGGGTGCTCAAGTCCAGAGTGCTCAAATCGAGCGGGGTGTACTCCTGGTCCATGTGTTTCTCCTTATCAAATCCTGGGGTCAAATCCCGGGGTCAAACCCCGGGCGGGGTGTATGGGGTGCCAGCCTCATCTGCCTGCGCATTCCGGAGCGGGCGGCTGGCTCAAAGTGTGTTAGGGAAGATGCTGTGCGTCTATGTTCGATATCTAGCGTTCAATATCTAGCGGTTGCCGTGCTTATCGGTGGCAGGTTCAGCCTCTGCAGTATCTCCCGGAAGATCCGGATGCGCGTGCGGCTCAGCCACAGCGGGCGGCTCGGTATCCACGGTGAGAATGTC
>NZ_CALJRY010000156.1 GCF_937976295.1 uncultured Rothia sp.
CCATGCGCACCCGTCAAGCTGTTATGCCACCCCCTGCTATGCCGCACGCTTACCCGGCCCCACACAGCGTCCGCCGTTGGTACCGTTTCTGGCGTGCCCTCCCACTGCAGCGGTGCATAACTGGTGCCGGCCCAGAATGCCTGCACCCACCCGTACAACACGTCACGGGCCTCAGCGTACTTCATCGCTTCAGCCCCATGAACAGAACCAGAGGGGTTTCTGCCGGCTTGAGCGTGCGAACGAATTCCACATGCCACGCGGTGCCCCCATCCAGCACCACGTTATAGCTGTCGTCCACTCCGCTACCTGCCGCCACCCACAGCGTGCGCTCGCACCTGGCCAGCATTTCGTCCGTTACCCCGTACTCGCCCAGCTCCCGCTTCCCGGCGATAGGAACGAAGGTAGCGGGTGCGGTAACGGTCTTGCTCACCACCCTGGCCCCGGCCCCCAGCCACGGCTTCTGTGGGTCCGTGGGGGCCTGCACCACGCGCTGGAAGACGGTGTCGCGGCCGGTTTCCTTGATCATTTCCAAGGCCAGCTCGTTGAACTCGTCATAGCCGAAGGTGCTGCTCACCGTATCGCCCCCCAGCAGCCCAAGGGGAACGCGGTGAACATGAGCATGTCCGCGTCCGGGAACTGGCCGAAGGCTTCAACGCGGCTACCATAGCCGCTGGCCATGGCGCTGAACTTCTTGGTGATGGGGCCGACGGTCTTTTCTGTCACCATGCCGGCCGTGCCGCTCTCGCTCAGCTTGGGGACAATGAACAGGGGACCGGACAGGGCGTGCACAGCGTAGAGGGTGCAGGCGCGGATAACCACGGGGGGCACCACGTTCTTCGCCCATTGCGTGCCCGTGCGGGGCCACTCCAGGCCCTGTGTGCTCTTGGTGCGCTCGCCGGGGAAACGCCGCAGGAAGCGAATGTCAATGTACTGTGTGGCGGCAACCAGAGCGGCCTCTTTCTGCTCCTGTGTGGCAGCGGTCCATGTCAGGCGGTAGGCGGAAAACTTGTCCGCGTCTTCCACGCTGACATAGCTCATGGCCCCTGCCAGTCCTTCGCCCGTTTCTACCACCAGCGCCATTTCAGTTCCTTACGCGATACGGCACCCCATAGGGCCCGAGCACACTGAGTGTGCCCAGCGCCGCAGGTGCCAGTTCCCCGCCGAACCTGTACACCACCTGCCCCGTACCTGCCTGCAGCCACGCCCCCGCAGGCATAATCATGTCGCCCGTTGCCGGGGCGGCAATGAGAGGGCCGAAGGCACTAAAGGCCCGCCGCTCCCGCTGCCGCTTCAAGTAACGGTACGTCAGCCCGTTCATTTCCCGACCCGTTCGGCCACCATTTCCACCAGCAGCTCAAAGTCCACGCCAGCCTTCCTCAGCGTGTCCAGCATGGCCTGGCGCTGCCCTGCCCGCTCCTTCTGGTGGTCCAGGTAGCGGCGGATGGCAATGTGCGTGTCTTCCAGCACGGGCTCCTTCACAGGGTCTTCCGCCGGCGGCGTGCTGGCCCGCTGCCGCTGCTCCCTGCGCTCCTGCGCCTCCACCGTGCGGCTGTCCCTGTACGCTTTGGCCGCAGCGCGTGTGAAACCCGGTGCAACACTGTCCACATCGGCCCGCGTCACGCGGCCGGTGCTTCCCACGAAGCTCTGGACGTATTCCAGCTTCACCTGCCCGTCCGTATTCCACACGGAAACGTCATCGGGGTCCGCTTGCAGCAGCGCCTGCTTAATGGCTTCAGCCATTTCCATATTCAACGACTCCTGTCAGGGTGCCCGCCACGGTTTCTATCTTGCGGAGCTTAGGGACATTGTACAGGAAATCGTTCTGCACCAGTGCGACGGTCGC
The DNA here is from genome assembly GCF_937976295.1 of uncultured Rothia sp. Classification (GTDB taxonomy): domain Bacteria; phylum Actinomycetota; class Actinomycetes; order Actinomycetales; family Micrococcaceae; genus Rothia. Next base: position 1,844 of record NZ_CALJRY010000156.1, read on the forward strand.
CAGACGGTATCCATTGACTGCCGAAAGAAGAAAGATGCTCCCACGGGAGCCCGTGGCGGGCAACACACAGTTACGAATGAGACTGATGCGGTGCATATCACCGCCGGCCATGAAGTCCGTGCCCTCCGCCGTGTTGTACCCCCTGTGGTAATCCTGGGGCAGAGTGCGATTCCAATCGCTCTCGATGCCGAAGTACGCCCTGGCGGCGTTGCCAGCGAACAGGTTGTCTTCCCAGACGTTGCCATTGCTCTGCACCGCGCAGTACGCGAAGTACTTTGCACCGTGCTCGCTGGTGGCCGCCACCGTGTTCCCTTCAAAGCGGTTATCGCTGCACCCCACGTATGCCTGGAGCTGGCCCTCGCCCTGTACCCGGGCGCTGCGGATGCTGTTGCGGCGGATGGCGTTGCCGTTGGCACCGTAGGCCAAGTGGATACCGCTGGAAATGTTTTCCTCCACTTCGTTGTACGTCACAACGTTGTAGGAGGAGCCATCCTGCAGGCTGATGCCCCGCATGTTGTTCCGCATGCGGTTCCCATCGAACACGCTGCCCTGCACGCCACTGCAGCCGATGCCGTAGTAGCCGCCGTCAATGTCATTGTTGCGGATAACCACACTGGCGATGGCGTGGTAAGGGCCGGCTGCCTCGTGCCGGGTTTTCCAGTATTGCATCGGCACCACATGCGGCTCGCCAGTGTCAATTTCGGCGTTCAGGGATACCCCGAAGGTCTTAAGGTCGTCCTGCTCGCGGTCGCCGAGCTGAGAAGCGCGGCTGTACAGCTTGCAGTTCTCCACCAGCACGTCCTGCACCCCGGCGGTCTTGGTGGCGCGGATGCTGATGCATGCCCCCTTGGTGACGCCGCTGATGTTGGTGTCGTGGATGTGCAGGCGGCCCACACCATAGCTGTAAATGATGGCTTCCTGGCCCCCGAAGTGCCCCTCTGCCACCACCTTGGGCAACGCTATCCGCGTGGGCGTATCCTTGTCCCGCAGCAGCACCCCCGCACGCTTGCCGTCCAGCACCACGCGCACCACCGCCTCCGGGTCGGCGGTAATGTGCTGCACCCTGGCACCGGCCAAGTTCACCTGATCGTTGATCAACCATTCACCCCGGCCTAGATGAATGTGGTCATCCGTGGATGCCGCTTCTCTTAGGATAGCCACACTGGGGGTGCCGCTGGGGG
>NZ_CALJRY010000157.1 GCF_937976295.1 uncultured Rothia sp.
CAAGCTCGTGCCGGAGGCGCGCATCGCCACCGCCCACGGCCGCATGAGTGAATCGCGCCTGGAGCAAATTATTGTGGACTTCTGGGAGCACCGCTTTGACGTGCTGGTCTGCACCACCATCGTGGAGACCGGCCTGGATATTTCGAACGCGAACACCCTCATTGTCGATCACGCCCAGAACTACGGTCTGAGCCAGCTACACCAGCTGCGTGGACGCGTGGGTCGTGGTCGCGAGCGCGCCTACGCGTACTTCCTGTACCCGGTGGATAAGACCCTCGGCGAGATTGCACATGAGCGTCTGAAGGCTGTGGCGACCCACAACGAGCTGGGTGCGGGCCTGCAGCTGGCTATGAAGGACCTGGAGATTCGCGGTGCCGGCAACCTGCTCGGTGGCGAACAGTCCGGTCATATTGCCGGTGTCGGTTTTGACCTGTACCTGCGCCTGGTCGGCGAGGCCGTGGCGAACTATCGCGGCGAGAAGGAAGAGCGCGAGGTTGAAACGAAGATTGATCTGCCCGTCAACGCGCATATTCCTCACACTTACATTGATTCTGAGCGTCTGCGCTTGCAGGCGTACCGTCAGATTGCTGCCGCCGATACCGAAGAGAAGATCGCGGAGGCGCGTGAGGAACTGGTCGACCGTTACGGCGAACTGCCGGAGGCGGTAGAGAACCTGCTTGCCGTGGCGACGGTGCGTATGCACGCCCGTGCCGCCGGTATTCACGAGCTGGTGGTGTTGGGACCGAAGGTGCGCGTGGTGACCGCTGAGCCGCTGCCGGAGTCCCGCCAGATGCGTCTGAAGCGCGTGTACCCGGGTTCCACGCACGCCCAGCCGAAGGGTATGGACACCTGGCTGACTCTGGTGCCGCGCCCGAAGACCATGCCGGTGGGCGGTAAGGACCTGGTGGACGGCGCGATGCTGCAGTGGGCTGAGAAGTTCATCAACTCGATTTACGCCGAGAAACCGCAGGCTCTCGAGGAATAAGGGGGCGCCCCGTCTAACCGGCATATCTAACCGGCATGCCCCAAGTAAATGCTCGCCGTGCAGGTTGCCACAATATGGCATATCTGCACGGCGAGTGCGTTTGCCCCGCAGGGGCGGCATAGCTCACAATTAAGGCATGACTTCAACGGTGAACTATGCATCTCAGCGAATTGTAATTATTGGTGGTGGCCCCGGCGGCTACGAGGCAGCGATGGTGGCTGCCGCATCCAACGCGGACGTGACTCTGATCGAGCGTAACGCCATGGGTGGCTCCGCCGTTCTGACGGACGTTGTGCCCTCTAAGACCCTGATCGCTACGGCGGATATGATGACCCGCTTCTCCGAGGCTGGTAGCTTGGGCATTGAGAACACGAAGGGCAAGGCACCTCAGCTGCGTGTTGATATGGACCGCGTGAACCGCCGAGTCCGCGACCTGGCTCAGCAGCAGTCCGCCGACATCAAGCGTGCCCTGGCTTCTGCGGGTGTGAAGATTATTCACGGTACCGGTAAGCTTCTGGACCGCCACACCGTCCAGGTGACTGATGAGGCTGGTCTGGTCTACCCCCTGCAGGCGGACTTTGTGCTGCTGTCGGTGGGTACGCATCCGCGTGAAATGGCGACCGGTATGCCTGATGGCGAGCGCATTCTGACCTGGACTCAGCTGTACAACCTCTGCGAGGTTCCTGAAGAACTGATTGTGATTGGTTCGGGTGTGACCGGTGCCGAGTTCGCCTCGGCGTATAACGGTCTGGGTTCGAAGGTGACGCTGGTGTCTTCGCGTGACCGCGTGCTTCCCGGTGAGGACGAGGACGCAGCCCGCGTGCTGGAGGACGTCTTTGAGCGTCGCGGCGTGCGAGTGATGCCGCGTTCTCGTGCGGCTGCTGTTGAGCGTACTGAGGATGGTTCCGGCGTGATTGTGACCCTCTCGGATGGTCGTAAGGTTTCTGGCACTCACTGCCTGGTTGCTATTGGTTCGATTCCGAACACTGAAGATTTGGGCCTGGAAGACATTGGTGTTGAGCAGACCCCGAGCGGCCACATTAAGGTGGACGGTGTGTCCCGCACGAGCGTGAACAGCATTTACGCCGCTGGCGACTGCACGGGCGTGTACCCGCTGGCTTCCGTGGCTGCGATGCAGGGCCGTATTGCTATGGCGCACATCCTCGGTGATGCGGTGCGCCCGCTGCGCACCGATAAGGTTGCCGCGAATATCTTCACCTCCCCGGAGATTGCGACCGTTGGTGTGAGTGAGAAGGACCTGGCTGAGGGCGCCTACCGTGGTGATGCTGTGACCCTGCAGCTGGGTACGAACCCGCGCGCGAAGATGATGGCGATGCGCGATGGCTTCGTGAAGATTTTTGCTCGCCGCCACTCCGGCACTGTCATTGGTGGCGTGGTGGTTGGTCAGCGTGCTTCTGAGCTGATTTACCCCATTGCTTTGGCTGTGGAGAAGAAGCTCGCGGTCGATGACCTGGCGGATACCTTCACGGTTTACCCCTCGCTCTCCGGCTCTATTGCTGAGGCGGCACGTAAGCTGCACACTCGCGGCCTGTAATCCGCGCACACGAGGTGCTGAGTCGAGCGCTGCCCGCCGGGTAGAGCATCTCTGAAAAGCATAAAAGCGGTGGGGGTCGCCTCCTGAATCTAAGTAATTCAGGAGGCGGCCCCCACCGCTTTGCCGTAAGAGACGTTAGCTGTTCGAAGTTTTACTTCGTGGTGCTGACAGCGTTCATGTCCACGTCACGGGTTTCGTGAGTGAGCAGGATGAAGACGACGCTCAGGATCGATGCGAACGCCAGGTAGCCGCCCACGGCAGCCACGCCGAAGGAGGAGTTCAACCACACTGCCACGAACGGGGTCAGTGCCGCACCGAGGATGGACGCCACGTTGTAGGCGATACCGCTAGCGGTGTAACGCACGTTGGTGGGGTACAGCTCCGGCAGGTATGCGGACATGGAACCGAAGGACAGACCCATCAGGCACATGCCGATGAAGATGAAGAGGGTGACCACTGCGACGTTCGCATTCGCGCCGGTACCAACGACGGAGGGGGAGATGAACAGACCGAAGCACAGGCCGAAGACCGCCATAGCGACGGTGGTCCACAGCTGCTGGGTGCGGCGGCCGTATTTATCAGCCAGCCAACCCGAGATCGGGATGAAGATTGCAAAGCCGATAATGGAGATCAGCTGAATAATTAGGAACTCGCGGTAAGGAATAGCCAAGCCGCCCTTATCAGCCTTGGCGATACCGTAGGAGAGAACCCACGCGGTCATCAGGTAGAACAGCACGTAGCATGCCACCATGATGAAGGTGCCCTGAATCATGGGCCACCAGGCAACCTTGAACGCCTCAACGAGCGGGGTCTTAACCTTCTCGTTGTTAGCGGCAGCCTTGGCGAAGACGGGGGTCTCCTCCAGCTTGAAACGCACGTACAGGCCGACAGCGACCATCACGATGGACATCAGGAACGGAATACGCCAACCCCAAACCAGGAAGGGGTGCTCGAGGTTATTCGCATCAGTTGCGGAGTTGAAGGTAATCCAGCTGGTCAGCAGCAGCATGAAGCCGTTCGCAAGCACGAAGCCGATGGGTGCGCCAAGCTGCGGCCACATGGCGGCGCGGGCACGCTTACCGTCCTCAGCGTATTCGCTGGCGAGCAGCGCCGCACCGGACCATTCGCCGCCCAGACCCAGGCCCTGGCAGAAACGCATAATGGTCAGCATGGTCGGTGCCCACAGACCAATCTGGTGGTAGGTGGGCAGCAGGCCGATGATGAAGGTTGCCAGACCCATGGTGAGCAGTGCACCGACGAGGGTTGCCTTACGGCCGATCTTGTCGCCGAAGTGACCGAAGATCACGGAACCGAGGGGGCGCGCGATGAAGGCGACGCCGAAGGTTGCGAAGGATGCCAGAAGCTCGGTGGTTGCGTCCTTCGAGGGGAAGAACAGCACGGGGAACACAGCCACTGCTGCGGTGGCGTAAATGTAGAAATCGTAGAACTCGATGGTGGTACCAACGAGCGAGGCAAGAATAACTCGACTGCGAGGAGTCGTATTCTTCACCGATGCAGCAGACGCTTTCGTGTCGGGTGCAGAGGTGCTCATGAGGAAAACTCCCGAGATGGTGAATTTGTGCGTACACAAGGAGCCTGAGGTGGATATTCCATCACCGGTCGGTGCGGGAGGCGGGTGTGCCGTAGGCGCGTGCCGGGTGCCGCGACCGCATCGGGTAGGGTGCGGTGGGCGTAGGAATCTGAAAGGCTCCTCTAAAGTGCAACATTATAACTCTGTTCAGAAGAGACCCAACAAATACAGCCACTATTTGGACGTAATCGCAATAGGTAGCCGCTCAAACCCCACAGAAACAGGCAGGAGCGCAGAAACAGGCAAGAACGCAGAAACAGGCAAGAGCGGATATGGAAAATCCCCCGGAAAGATACGAGACATTACCTCATACCCTTCCGGGGGATTCGTATAGCCTACAGCGCTCGCGAGACCGCAGTATCGCGGCGAAGCGTTACTTGATGGTCGCCAGCACCGCACCGGAGGTGACGGTATCGCCCGGCTTAGCGGACAGACCCGAAACCTTACCCGCCTTGTGAGCGGTAATGGGCTGCTCCATCTTCATCGCCTCCAGCACCAGAATCAGGTCGCCCTCGGCAACGGTGTCGCCGTCAGATGCGGCAACCTTCACGATGGTGCCCTGCATGGGGCTGGTCAGCTCGTCGCCGCCACCCTTTGCCGCGCTACGTGCTGAACGGGACTTGCGGGTCTTGGCGGCGGGCTTAGCGGCAGGCTTCGCGCCACCGCTCAAATCGGGCAGGGACACCTCCATACGCTTACCGTTGACCTCAACGACCACGGTGGTGCGCTCATCCTCATCGGAATCCACGCTACCGGGCGCACCGGAGTACATGGGGATGGTGTTGTTGAACTCGGTCTCAATCCAGCGGGTGTGCACCTTGAAATCGCCGCCCTCAGCCGGGGCGAAAGCGGGATCATCCAGCACGACGCGGTGGAACGGAATGACGGTGGGCATACCCTCAATGGTCAGCTCAGCCAGGGCACGGCGGGCACGCTGCAGAGCCTGCTTGCGGTCCGCGCCGGTGACAATGAGCTTAGCCAGCATGGAGTCGAAGTTACCGCCGATAACGTCGCCAGCCACGAAGCCGGAATCCCAGCGAACACCGGGGCCGGTGGGCACGGTCATCTTCTCGATGGTGCCGGGGGCGGGCATGAAGGAACGGCCCGCATCCTCACCGTTAATACGGAACTCGAAGGAGTGACCGCGCAGAACCGGGTCCTTCTCCTCAATCTTCTCGCCGCGAGCAATGCGGAACTGCTCACGAACCAGGTCCAGACCGGAAATCTCCTCGGAAACGGGGTGCTCCACCTGCAGTCGAGTGTTGACCTCAAGGAAGGAGATGGTGCCGTCGGTGCCGACCAGGAACTCACAGGTGCCGGCGCCCTGGTAGCCAGCCTCACGCAGAATCGCACGGGACGCCTCGTACAGGCGCTCATTCTGCTCATCGCTCAGGTAGGGGGCGGGCGCCTCCTCAACGAGCTTCTGGTTACGGCGCTGCAGGGAGCAGTCACGGGTGGAAACCACCACGACGTTGCCGTGCGCATCCGCCAGGCACTGGGTCTCAACGTGGCGGGGCGAATCCAGGAAGCGCTCGATGAAGCACTCACCGCGACCGAACGCCGCGGTAGCCTCACGAACAGCGGACTCGTACATCTCAACAATGCTCTCGCGGTCGCGCGCCACCTTAATGCCGCGGCCACCGCCACCAAATGCGGCCTTCACCGCAATGGGCAGGCCGTGCTCATCCGCGAAGGCAACAACCTCATCGGCGGACTTGACCGGGTCCTTGGTGCCGGGCACCAGGGGAGCGCCCACCTTCTGCGCGATGTGGCGGGCTGCCACCTTATCGCCCAGCTGGGTAATGGACTCGGGGGAGGGACCAATCCAGGTCAGGCCCGCGTCAATGCACTTCTGCGCGAACTGTGCGTTCTCAGAGAGGAAACCGTAGCCGGGGTGCACGGCGTCAGCGCCGGAGCGGAGAGCGATTTCAATGAGCTTGTCCATCACCAGGTAGGACTGTGCCGCGGTGGCGCCGCCGAGAGCGTAGGCTTCATCGGCGAGTTTCACGTGCTGGGAGTCGCGGTCGGGGTCAGCGTAGACGGCGACGGTCTGCAGGCCCTCATCGCGGGCTGCACGAATCACGCGGACAGCAATTTCACCGCGGTTAGCGATCAGAATCTTGCTGACCGGGCCGGTGTGACGGCCGGGGACTGCAGTAAATTTCTTGGCGGCTTCTGCCTGGTGCTGAGTCACTTAAAGCTCTCCTTTAATCTCCTGCTCCAAGGATACATCGGCAGGATTGGCGAATATAACGCGCATCATACTGTTCTATCTTATCGATTGGTGTTCAACAATGTATATTTCAGGGCGCGCTTTGAGACAGATTTATGCTGTGGGCCGGTTCTAATTCTCTTGCTCGGGCGCTAGCCACAACTCGGTTACAGCAACCCCGCGGCGGCGCAGCATATCGCGTAGCGCGTGGATGGACAGGCCCACCACCGTGTGGAACTCGCCCTCAATACCGCGAATGAACGCCGAACCGTAGCCGTCCAGGGTGAAGGAACCGGCTACCCAGAGCGGCTCGCCGGTGGCAATGTACGCCTCAATCTCTTCGGGGCTGAGCTCATCAAAGTGGACGGTAGCACTGCGCAACTCAGAAACAGTGGGCAGCTCAGACGTAGCGGGCAGCTCGGCGCCCGGCTCAATGCCGCGCAAATCCACGAGCGCGTGACCGGTATGCAACACACCGTAGTTGCCGCTCATAGCGCTGATGCGCTCGCGCGCCGCCTCGGCGGTGTGCGGCTTGCCGTAGGCAACACCCTCAAACTCGAAGACCGAATCGCACCCCAGAACCAGCGCATCGCGCACGCCCTCGGCGGCAAGTTCGGCGGCAACCGCCTGCGCCTTCAACTGCGCCAGCAGGGAGGCGGTCTCCGCCGGAGTGAGTCCCGCACGTCCCTGCGCTCGCGCCTGTTCGTTGGCGGCGGCGAGTGCGGCATCCTCATCTACGGAGGAGACGCGCACCGTGAACGCGATGCGGGAGTCTTCCAGGAGCTTGCGGCGCGCCGGGGAGGCGGAGGCAAGAATCAGTCGGGTCGGTGAAGCGCTGGTAGTCATGGGTTCTATTTTAGAGCGTCGCGGCGGTGTTTTACCTTCGAGTGCAGATTAAGGGTCACTGGGTGGAACCCTCTGCCGGTGCGTCAGAGTTGAACACGGCTCCTTGGCGTGAGCTGCGGGAGGGGAGGGCTGGGGCGCCGAGTCCGGAGGGCATAAAAGCCGAGCCTGGAGGGCATAAAAAGAGCGTGTCCCATCCCCCTCAACCACGTAGGAGATGGAACACGCCGTCCAAAATCATAACCCTTCTCAAACATTAAAAGAAAAGAAGAATCAATAGTGACGTTTTTATGACGTTTGACAAATATATTTCGCCCGTGCTGTGCGCCCATGCTGGGGAGGCGTGGGCGGCGGAGAAGCTACACGGCGCTAGGCAGCACCGCCTAGCGCCGTGTGCGTGAGCCTTCGCCAGATTAGCTCGTCAGATTAGATCGCCAGATTAGCGGTGTGCCGCGTCCTCCACCTCGTGAAGTCGCTGCGCCTCGCCGGCGATGCGCTCATCGTAGAATTCCTGAGCTACGAAGCCGCCCTCCGAGCGGGGAGCGTTGTAGAGCTCCTCATCCAGGATGCCCTCGCGGCGAGCCACAATCGCGGGAACCAGAGCCTGACCGGCAACGTTCAGAGCGGTACGGCCCATATCAACGATCGGGTCAATCGCCAAGAGCAGACCCACACCGTCCAGAGGCAGACCCAGAGTGGAAAGGGTCAGGGTCAGCATCACGATAGCGCCGGTCGTACCGGCAGTTGCTGCCGAACCGAGCACGGACACCATCACAATCAGCAGGTACTGGGTGAAGTCCAGCTGAATACCGTAGAACTGAGCCACGAAAATCGCGGCAAGAGCCGGGTAAACCGAGGCGCAACCGTCCATCTTAGTGGTCGCACCCAGCGGAACGGCGAAGGATGCGTAGGCGCGGGGCACACCCAGGTTGCGTTCGGCAACGGTCTGGGTCATCGGCATCGAACCCATCGAGGAGCGGGACACGAAGCCCAGCTGGAGCGCCGGCCACACGCCCGAAAAGTACTGGCGAACCGACAGGCCGTTCGCGCGAACAATAATCGGGTAAACCACGAGGAAAACCAGCAGCAGGCCAATGTAGAGGGCGATAACGAACGCGACCAACGAACCCATCGACGCCCAACCGTACGCGAACACTGCCTTAGCAATCAGACCCACGGTGCCCAGCGGTGCCAGGCGAATAATCCACCACAGAATCTTCTGAATAATCGCCAGCGCGCTCTTGACTACGTCAATGAACGGCTTGGCTGCCTCGCCGACCTTCAGCGCGGCGATGCCGACCGCGCCGGAAATAACCAGGATCTGCAGCACGTTGAAGGACGCCGATGCGGTGATGCCGGAATCACCGGACTTAGCGCTGACACCCAGACCCAGGAAGTTCACCGGAATCAGGCCGGTCAGGAACGCGGTCCACGAACCGGTCGAGCCGGTGTACGCATTGCCCTGCACCTGCGCACCCACGCCCGGCTGAACAATGAGGCCCATTGCAATACCAATGAGCACCGCGAAGAACGCGGTAATCGCAAACCAGATGAGCGTGTTAACTGCCAGGCGTGCCGCGTTCGTTACCTGCGACAGGTTAGAGATGGAGGCGACCACAGCGGTGAAAATCAGCGGAACAACAGCTGCCTTCAGCAGGGTGACGTAGGAGGAGCCGATGGTATCTAAGGTCACCATGAGCCAGTTGGGGTTGCTCTTCGCGTCCCCACCCAGTGCGAGGGCGAGCGCGCCGAGAACAATACCCAGAATGAGGGAGGCAATGATTTGGTTGCCGAAAGAAGTAGCCCACTTGGGCAGACGTGAACGAGATGATGCATGCGGTGTAGACATGTGGCATACTCTAGAACTTTTGCGCACTCTATCGCGAGTTTGTGTGAAGAAGTGTTTCAACCCGGTGCAGCGTAGGGGATGTATGACGAATCGTGACCTTCTGGCGGTACATCCAATAGCCCATCTAATAACCATCCACCCGCGCCGCCACCCGTGCCGCCACCAGTGCCTCCAGCTACCCCAAATAGGCGGTTAAATCGGCCGATAATTAGGCGGCAGTCACCGCAAAAGCAAACAGAAAGGAAACAACTGCGCAACATGCGGCGAAGCTTGCTGAGATTTTGCCGTCAGCTGATAATCCGAAAGCTAGGGCTTGATATGCTGGAACCACACCGATAGTCCGGCGAAAGTCGCCGGATGATGCTGTACCCACTCAGCTTCATGTACGCGTTGAGCGTTACGCCACGCACCACCTTTCAAGGAGAGATGCATGAGTTCTGCTCCCCAATACCCCGGCGGAACCACCAACCCTAACGGCCCGAAGAAGCCCGGCAACCGCATGGAAGCAGTCGCCAACTTTGCTACCCGCGCCGCACAGACCTCAGCCCAGCAGACCCTGAACCTGGGCGCGACCCGCCCCGGCATCGCCAAGATGATTGCCGTAGCTGGCGCCGGCGTGCTGCTGGTTGGCGGTGGCATCTTCGCCTACAACTCCATGCACCAGGAAGAGAACGCATTCTTGGCGCAGGGCGAAGAGTACGCCCGCGTCTGCCAGGATGCGCAGACCGGCCTGCGCGTGGAAGATAGCGAATGTGAGAAGGCAGGCGTTCAGGAGCCGACCGACTCGTCCAGTAGCGATTCCTCGGGTTCGTCGAACTCGTCGGACTCCTCTAGTTCCTCCGGGTCTTCTGGTTCTACCTCTTCTGGCTCGACCACCAGCCACAACACGTCGAATGCGTTCCTCTGGTACTACCTGGGCCGCCAGAGCGCCGCGAATTCTTCCGGATCCCACTACATTCCTCCCGTGGGCTCTAAGCTCTCCGGAGGCAGCACCACCCGCCCCAGCAACGGCACCGTCTACAGCGGCGTGTCCTCCAAGGGCGGTAGCTTCGAAGACTCCTACCGCACCGCGAAGAAGTCCGCTACTGTCTCCTCGGGTAAGGTGACCAGCACCAATAACTCCGGTAAGACCTCCTCGGTGCGTAATAAGACCACCGGCTCGGTCTCCAGCGGTAAGCAGGGCACCAGCAATAGCGGTAGCACCGGCTCCTACAGCAAGTCGAACACCTCCAAGTCGGGTTCGTCCTCGAACTCCGGTTCTTCGTCCAAATCTGGTTCTTCGTCGAAGTCCGGCAGCAAGGGCGGTTTCGGCGGCGGCTCGAAGTCCGGTGGCGGTACCTCCGGCGGCTAAGCCATACGCCATCACACTGAATGCGGGCAGGGACTGAGCGGTCCCGCCCGCATTTTCCTCACTATTTTCCATTCACTACTTCGAAGGAGCCTAGCCCCTCATGCGCCGTGAAGAATTTCCCGTCGGCCGACCCGACTGGGAGAACGTCATCATTGAGGAAGGCCTCACCTACAGCGTGGACGGCCCCCACGACACCGACCACTATTGGAACGAATACGCCGCCTACGTTTTCAGCCCGCAAGAAATGGACTCTGTGCGCGCCCAGGCGGAAGAAATGCACCGCATGTGCCTAGAAACCGTCGAGTACATTGCCTCCGGCGCGTTCGGCACCCTCGGCCTGCCCCAGGCGGCATTCAACCTCGCCGTTGAATCCTGGAACCGCCGCGACGCCGACTTCTACGGACGCTTCGACTTTATCTACTCGGGTGTGCCCGGCGACCCCATGAAGCTGCTCGAATACAACGCCGACACGCCCACCGGCATCGTGGAGGCGGCAGTCAGCCAGAAAACCTGGGCGAAAGACCAGCGCCTCGACACCCGCGGCTACGCCCACTGGGGTGAAATCGGCGAAGCCTTCACCAACCGTTGGCGCCACATCTTCGCCCCCGAAATCACCGCCGGCGTGCAGCCCGTACTGCACCTGGCGCACGTGAGCCCCGAGATTGACGAGAACAACGAGGACTACAACAACCTCTGGCTCATCGCCTACGCGGCACAGCAGGCGGGCATCAAAACCCACATGATTCCCATCGACGAAGTCATCTTCAACGAGGAGACTAAGAGTTGGGAAGATGCCCGCGGACGCGCCATCACCAACCTCTTCAAGCTCTACCCCTGGGAGGACCTGGTCACCGACAGCGAAGCAGGCTACGACAAGCTCCTCTTCGCCTACCACGGCGCCATGGACCGCTGGATCGAGCCGGCGTGGAAGATGTTCCTCTCCAATAAGCTGCTGCTCGCCGCGCTCTGGGATAAGTACCCCGGCCACCCGAACCTCGTACCCACCTACGCGGGCCACCGCGGCGGCATGCGCAACTGGGTTCGCAAGCCCATCTTCGGACGCGAAGGCGACGGCGTAGAAATCTACGCCCCCGACTACGACGTCTTCATCAAACCCGAAGAGGACGACTTCTTCGCCAACGCCCCCGAAAGCGAATTCATCTACCAGGAGTACATCCCGGCACCGCGCTACGAAGGCATTATCAACCCGGTCAGCCACCCCATCCTTGGCGTGTGGGTGGTCGACGGACGCACCGTAGGCGTGGGCATCCGCGAATCGAACGGTGCGCTCACCGACTACTGGTGCCGCTTCGCCCCGCACCTGGTGGACCTGAACGACTCCACCGGCATGGGATTCGGCACCACCGACCCGGGCGCCGCAAACTTCGGATAGCCCCCAGAAGACATAGAGCTCAGAAGACATAGACCTCAGAAGACACGAAAATACAGCGAAGCCCCCGCCTCAGCTATAAAGCTGAAGTGAGGGCTTCGTGTATGGAGTTCCTAATCAGAGACTCCAGTTCAGAGGCTACTCGTCGTCCTCATCGTCGTCATCCTCGGTATCCAGAGGAAGCATCATCTCGTCGGTCAGGGCGCGGCGCAGAGTATCCAGACCCACCGAACCGAGCAGAAGCGCACGCGTGTGGAACGCACGCATGTCATCGCCGCGGCGCAGAGCCTGATCGCGCAGCTCCAGCCAGAGGCGCTCGCCAATCTTGTAGCTCGGCGCCTGACCCGGCCAACCCAGGTAACGCAGGAACTCGAAACGCAGGTGGCCCTCGGACTCGTCCAGGTTCAGCTTCAAGAACTCGTAACCCAGCTCAGAAGTCCAGATGGTGCCCGGCTCAACGCCCAGCTGCTCAGCCCACTCATCGGGAATCGGCATCTCGCAGTGAACACCAATATCGAAGACCACGCGGGCGGCGCGCATACGCTGAGCGTTCAGCATGCCCATGCGGTCACCCGGATCCTTCAGGTAGCCCAGTTCCTCCATGAGGCGCTCGGCGTACAGTGCCCAGCCCTCACCGTGACCGGAAACCCACAGCATGTTCGTGCGCCAGGAGTTCATGGTGCCCTGCAGAGCCGTAGCGATAGCGATCTGCAGGTGGTGGCCCGGAACGCCCTCGTGGTACACGGTGGAGGTTTCACGCCAGGTAGTGAACGTGTCCTCACCCTCGGGAACCGACCACCACATGCGGCCCGGACGCGAGAAATCGGGGGAGGGGCCGGTGTAGTAAATACCGCCCTCGTTTGTGGGCGCAATGCAGCACTCAATGCGGCGCATGGGGCCGCCAATTTCGAAGTGGCTACCCGCCAGGTTCTCTACCGCGGCGTCGGCGAGCTTCTGCATCCATGCCTTCAGCTCATCGGTGCCGTGCAGCTGACGTGCCGGATCCTCATCGAGCAGCTGCTTCGCACGCTCAATGCTTGCGCCCGGCTCAATCTCCTCGGCAACCTCACGCTGACGAGCAATAATGCTCTCCAGCTCCTTCACGCCCCAGGCGTAGGTTTCGTCCAGGTCAATGGTGGTACCCAGGAACGAACGGGAGTGCAGGCTGTACGCCTTACGTCCCACAGCGTCGCGGGAAGGAGCGACCGGTTGCAGCTTCTCCACCAGGTAGCTGTTGAGGCGGCGGTAGCCTTCCTTCGCAGCCTCGGCACCGGCGGCAGCCTGATCCTTCAGCGAGGGGACAGCCTCGGTGACCTCAGCGGCAAGCTCGTCAAAGAAACCACCGGGAGCGTAGTACGCGGCGGTCTGCTCAATGACAATATCCACCTGGCGGCGCGGGGCAACCTTGCCCTCTTCACGAGCCGCCTCAAGAGTCTGGATGTAGCCCTCCAGCGCCTCGGTCACGCGGTGCATACGACCAATAATGTGCTCCCAATCCTGCTGAGTGTTGCGCTTCATCAGGTCAAAAACCGAGCGCACCTCCTGCGGGACGGAGGCAATATTGTTCAGCTGCCAGCCACCAAAACCAGCCTTGTACTGCTTGCGGTACAGGCTCAGGCGCTCCTGCAGAGCATCCAGGGTGACCAGGTCAACGTCGTCAATAGGCAGGACGCGGTCAACCTTCTTCAACGTCTTCTTCGCAAGGCGCGCAAAAGCCTTCTCGCCGGCGGGCGAGTAATCGGGGTACAGGGTCTCTACGCCTTTACGACCAAGCTCAGTCGCCTGGACGGGGTTCAGGTCGAGGACCTTTTCAAAATATTCGTTAGCAATCTGATCGACGTCGGTCAGCGAGCGCTTCAATCGGTAGATGCTGGGAAGTTCCTGGTAAGTGCTCATGTTCATATCCTAACTCAGGGGTGTGCCTTCAACCACGATTTTCGGTGAGTTAGTTCGCTCAAACCGGCAATATTACGAACTGAGAGGCACCGAACGCGAGGAAAACGGCTCACCTGTGGACAACTCGCCGGTAGCGGAAGACGCGAAAACGCCCCGGCTTTCTCCTCCTGGACGTGCAGAAAAGAGAAGACCGGGGCGCCCCCAAGATAGGCTAAAAGCTACTAGCCGGCGAAGTATTCGCCGTTGAGCTCCAGTAGACCGTTCGTGCCCTCAACCACGCCGAGGCGGTGTGCAATGAGGCGGTCCTGCAGCTCATCGCCGGATACCAAGTCCACCAGAATGTTCGGGTACTTGGTTGAGCAGCGGATGAACTCGTCGTACGCCTCATCGCTGAACGCAGCGTTCGTGATGAAGGTGCCGAGCTGACCGCTGCGGGCGTGAATCGCCAGGAAGAACGCGGTAATATCCTGCGGCTGAACGCTCGCGGTCAGAGCGCCGCCAGCTACCGGGCGCAGAGTACGCACGTAGAATGCGCGTTCTTTTTCGCCGGTGGCGGGAGTCGCCACACCGTCCACGCCCTGAGCCTGTAGAGCCTCCACCGTGTAGCCTCGCATCAGGAACAGATCGAAACCAATGCTACGGAAACGCTCCTCAGACACCTGAGCCAGCGCCGGAGCCAAAGCCTCACGGCGGAAGACCTGACGGTAACGCTTGAGCGCCTCACGCACCTGAGCGGCAGCTACCTGCAGCGCGGTCGAGGGCTCAGCAGCCGGAACAACAGCAGCGGAAACAATCGGCTGAACGGGAGCTGCAACGGGGACCGAAACAGCAGGAGCGGACACAGCGGGAGCGGACGCCACAGGCTGGGCGGTAGCCTCAGCAACCGGTGCCGCCGGAACCTCAGCGGGCGCCTGGACAGTAGCCGCCTGGGTAGGAGCCGCAACCGGCGAACCAGCCGGACGCGCCAACAATGCCGGAGAAGCACCCGGCACCGGAGCCAACGGCTCACGAGAAGCGCCCTCACGAGCCGCCAGGCGAGCCTGACGCTCCGCCGCGCGCGCCTCCTTCGCAGCCTGAAGAGCCTCCTCACGAGCCTGCAACTCAGCCGCAATATCCTGAGGCAGCTTGTGCTTGAGCGACTGCGGCGGCAGCGGCGCCATGCGGGCGGTCACCGCCTCCGGAGCACCCTCCGGGAATCGCTTGAGCAGCTCCTTACCCGCCTCGCTCAGCTCATAACGCTCAGGGTTCTTGCGGGAGGTACGACCCGTACCCTCACGCAGAGCGTTCAGGTAGCGTTCGCCCTTGAGCACGTGCATCGCAACCGAATAGCGGTTACGCAGACGCGGGGTCAGCTTATAACGGTGCGGAGCCACCTCACCCTGCAGGTACGGGATATCCAGGGCGATCTTCAACTCATCGTAAATGTCGTAGTAGGAGATACGCGGGTTCTCCTCCACGAGCTTCAGAATCGGGTACAGCAGCTGATGCGGGTACGGCAGAGCGTCCACCGCCGCAGGATCCAGCAGAGCCGAAGCCACCAGCTTCTGAACGCTCGGCTCAGTCATCTGCGCCAGCGTCGGCGCGAAAGCAGAACCCAGCGAGTAGACGGTCTCACGTTCAGAGAGGTAGTGGTGGGCGGTCAGCACATCGTAGAGGTAATCCTGCGCGTCAATCTGCACAAAATAGGGGTTCGAGGACGCCTGCTGAATGCGCTCGTCGCGGTCAAAGACCTGCTCCAGGCTCGGAAGGCTCAGCTCCACATCGGCGCCATGGTCGTTGAGGGTGTCGAGCAGCAGAACGCCCATATGGGTCAGCAGAGCATCGGTTGCGGCAATATCCTCAGCCGTAATGGAGGCGCCCTCATCCTTCACCAGCGCCAGCACGGAGCTCAGCTCGCTCGCCGGCACGCCGGTCTCCTCGTAGCGTGCCACGAGCTCCTTTGCCGAAGGCGACAGCGAGTACAGAGTCAGCGGAGAATCCGTGTGCTCGTGAATCGTCTTGGTGCGCAGGTAGCCCTCGCGGGTCAGCAGGCTCAGCGCCTGAGCAATCACCGGCTCAATAATGCGCTGTTCCAGGTACGACAGGCCGTACCAGCCCTGCACAAAACCGCACTCGCGCAGCACCAGCTCGCGAATCTTCACGGGTGCCGCCGCGGGGTAGGACGGGGTGACACTCAGAACGATGGGCAGAAGCTCACGCACCGTAATGTGCGAGAGTAGAACCGGGTAGAACTGCTTCAGGTAGTAGAGGTACACGCCGCTGAGGAGGGGCAGAACCGGCAGAAGTGCCTGCGCCTGCTGTTCCTTCGGGGTACCGAGTAGCTCGCGGCCAGCCTCGCTGAGGGTGTAGTGCAGGTTGCCCGGATGCAGCTGGCTGAGGGACACCTCAAGATAGTCAGCATTGACCAGTGCCGCAATCAGCTTATTGAGCGCCTCACGGAAGAGAACATTGTCACCGACCGCAATGAAACGCTGAGTCATGTTGAAACCCAGGTCCACGCCTACGGGGGTGTACATGTCGGGGAAGAAAACCTTCTCGCCACGATCCTGCGCGCGCTCAAAATGGCGGAGCAGAGAGAAAGCCGCCGCAACGCTGAGAGTGCGTGCTTCCTCGGGTAGAGCCTCCCACGAGGTTTCCTGCTGCAGAGAGTGCAATTCGGAATGGTCGATATGGAGCATTGTTTTATTCACAAAAGCCACGTTGGGCTCCTTATCTGGTGTTATTTATCGTGCGGGCGTTCTTCATACAGTGCAATCATTTGAACGGGAAAATATTCACACAATGCTGTGCGACACCATCTTTATTTTTGGGTCGATACTTTGGTAGCCCGTCGTGAAGAGAAGCGGGAAAGGCGGATTTCTCGGCCCGTTCCGCTCACGTACCCTCTTCTGTGACGTGCACTCGGGAAGAACGCTTAAATTATGGTGAAGTGCCTAGACCGTCGCGGGTATATTCACTTCGTGAAATAACGCGAAGAATATATAACGCATTACCCTCCCATTGTATCGGCTGGTTTCAAAAATAACCTAGATTTCTAAAACCAGCCGATATATGAAAAATGCCCACAAGGAAAAGTGAAAATACATTAAGTGAAATGACGTGGGAAATGCTCGAAGGTCGGGGATATTTAGAGGGAAATACCCGCCCAAAAACACCCCGACTGCTCCAAACCGCGAGGGCTAGTCCATGCCGCGGGTAAAATACTCCTCGTCAATGCGGTACCCGCACTCGCCCTCGCCATCAAGCACACCAACACGGTGACGAATCATCAGCTCCACCAGCTGATGCTGATCAACCAGAGCAATATTGCGTGCTCCCGGTAGGCCCTGCAAATACTCGGGCACTGGATGCGCAAAAGCACCGCAGGTCACCAAAACACCCTGCAAGCCGCCGTGCAGAAGCACCGCACCGGCAAGCTTCTGAATCTCGTTAGGGGTGACCTTCATAGTTCCGCAATAATGCTTCACCTGAATATAAATCGGTGCAAAATCCAGGCCATCAGAGTAGCGGGCAATAACGTCCACGCCCTTATCATCGGCACCACCGGTGACCTCGGTGCTAAAACCAAGAGCCGTAAAAATATCGGCAACAATCTGCTCAAAATATTCTGGCGTCACCGCGTGAACATGCTGAATTAAATCCTGCGTAAAGCGCTCAGCAAATTCCGCCTGAGCATGAATGACTGGCGAATCACTGGCGCGCAAAATAATATCCAAAGGGGACTGACCCGCAGGCCACGCCCCCGCAATGCCCTCAGAATTCACAGCACCTGCAGAATTGAACGCATGTTGAAGGTGCTCTGCGCCGGTTGCTTCGTGCGCGGGGGTAGCTTCCTCGGTATCGGTGGCAGGGAGAATCGGCTCCACGCCGGTGACCGCATCACCATCGGAAGAACCAAAAATGAGCCGATGCTCCGCCTCCGCGGTCTCCAGCAGGGCATTCGCCTGCTTCTTCAGCTTCTTCGTAGTCCTAGCCGTCAGGCTCTGAGCACACAACGCCTGCACCTGCTTCACCACACGCGGCGGTACCGAACCGTGCAGATGCGGGGTGCAGGTCAGCTCGGCGCCCAGGGGAGTGAGCAGGTACTTCCTCTTCTCCCACGGGGTCAGGCGAGGCATAAGCTGGGCATAACGAAGCGCCACCAGGATTTTCAAGGTGGTGCGCACAGCCACCGCAAAATCGGTGGATTCAAGATCAGGTAGATTCTTCTTCGACCCCAACGCCTTAGTCTGCTGCCGCAACTGCTCACTAACATAGGCGGCGGTGCGGGGCACAGTCTTCGACAAGCGCCGTAGCGTCGGCAACAGAAGCGCGACGTAGACATCAGGTGGGGGCCTATGATTTTTATTCAGCATCTTTGCCATGGTCCCTGCCAATTATTAATACTTATGTGATGGTATATACATCGTAGCATCAAGGCGTATCATCGTCGCTTTATCGTTTCTAATATGACAAAACCGCAAGAATCAGTGCATTAGATGTTCAATAGCGCAATATAAATCTTGAATTTGAGGCAAAACAATATATTCCCGCCACACCAGCCAGTGTGACGGGA
The DNA here is from genome assembly GCF_937976295.1 of uncultured Rothia sp. Lineage (GTDB taxonomy): Bacteria > Actinomycetota > Actinomycetes > Actinomycetales > Micrococcaceae > Rothia. The sequence goes on from NZ_CALJRY010000157.1 coordinate 18,228, forward strand.
ACATAAAAAGCAGAGTAATCAGCCCGCGCTACATGGGGCGAGCGCGCCTCCACGAACCGGGACCGGGACGCAACGAAGCGCCCAGGCGCTGACCGCGGTTCAGGATGCGCGAAGCAGCACCCACCAGCAGGTTCTGCTCCTGCTTCGCGGCGTTCGCCTGCATCATTGCCACCACAGCGGTGAGGGCGGCAATCTCCTCCGGAGTGGGGGAGCCCTTAACAACCTTCAGCAGAGGCTCCTGCTCAGCGTCAGTATCTACCGAAGACTGAGCAGAGTCCTTCGCTGCGCTGGATGCGGTACCCGCGCGCGCAGAAGAACGCGCGGAGCTACGCTCAAGCTGTTCGGTGCTCTCAGCAGCCTCCGAACTATCCTTCTTCTTGCCGAACGAGAAATAACTCAGCGGGTTGTAGCCTGCCAAAGGCACGCCTCCTTAAAAACCTAAAATCCTGAGAAAACCTAAAAGCCTGGGAATGCCCGCGCCACAGGCGGCGCGGGCACAACGCACAACGGAAGCCTACAGCGGGATGTTGCCGTGCTTCTTCGCCGGGGTAGCCGCACGCTTATCGTGCAGGGCGCGCAGCGAAGAAATAATGCGCACGCGAGTCTCACTCGGGGCAATAACCTCGTCAATGTAACCCAGCTCAGCAGCCTGGTACGGGTTCAGCAGCTCTTCCTCGTACTTGGCGATCAGCTCAGCGCGGCGAGCCTCAACATCGCCGCCCTCAGCCGCCAGAGCAGCCAACTCACGACGGTACAGAATATTCACCGCACCCTGAGCACCCATCACACCAATCTGAGCGGTGGGCCACGCCAGGTTAATATCGGCACCCAGCTTCTTCGAACCCATCACAATGTACGCACCGCCGTACGCCTTACGGGTAATGACGGTCACCAGCGGAACGGTCGCCTCCGCGTATGCGTAGAGCAGCTTAGCGCCGCGGCGAATAATGCCGTTGAACTCCTGATCGGTGCCGGGTAGGAAGCCGGGAACATCCACGAAGGTCAGAATCGGAATGTTGAACGCATCGCAGTGACGCACAAAACGGGCAGCCTTCTCGGACGCAGAAATGTCCAGGCAGCCGGCGAACTGCATCGGCTGGTTCGCCACAATGCCGACCGTGCGGCCCTCAACGCGGGCGTAACCAATCATCACGTTCGGGGCGTAGAGCGCCTGCATCTCCAGGAAGTGGCCGTCATCGACCACGGACTCAATGACCGCACGCATATCGTAGGGCTGGTTTGCCGAATCCGGAATCAGGGTATCCAAATCCAGATCGTCCACGGTCACCACGGGCTCCTGGTCGTGATCCAGGGGCAGGGGCTCAGAAAGGTTGTTCGAGGGCAGGAACTCCAGAAGCTCACGCACAAAGTCGAACGCGTCTTCCTCATCCTCAGCAAGGTAGGTGCTGGTACCGGTCACAGAGTTGTGCTGGCGCGCACCACCGAGGGTTTCCATGTCCACGTCCTCGCCGGTCACGGTCTTAATGACGTCCGGGCCGGTAATGAACATGTGCGAAGTCTTATCCACCATGATGATGTAGTCCGTCAGGGCGGGGGAGTACGCTGCGCCGCCAGCGCAGGGGCCCATAATGACCGAAATCTGCGGAACCACACCGGAGGCGCGCACGTTCATGCGGAAAATATCGGCAAACATCGCCAGGGAAGCCACGCCCTCTTGAATGCGGGCGCCACCACCATCGTTAATGCCGATAACCGGGCAGCCGTTCTTCAGCGCGAACTTCTGCACCTTCACAATCTTCTCGCCGTTCACCTGCGAGAGGGAACCGCCGTACACGGTGAAGTCCTGAGAGTACACGGCAACCAGACGGCCATCCACGGTGCCGTAACCGGAGACCAGGCCGTCACCCAGAGGCTTCTTCGCCTCCATACCGAATGCGGTGGTGCGGTGGCGGGCGAGGGCATCAAACTCTACGAAAGAACCCTCGTCCAGGAGCATCTCGATGCGCTCGCGGGCGGTATTCTTGCCGCGTGCGTGCTGCTTTTCGATAGCTGCCTCACCGCTGGGCGCGAAGCTGCGCTCTCGACGTGCATAAAAATCAGCGAGCTTACCGGCGGTGGTGCTCAAATCAAATTCCTGCTGGAGGTTCTCGGACATTATTCCTCGTTCCTGCTCCACCCGATTGTCGGGAGCCAGTGGTTGCGGTGATGGTTGCTCAGAAGGCCCCGAAAGGCGCTCTTGAACAATGTGCATATCCCTCAACTATAGTGCGAACTGGGGCACATATGCCAGGTGAGAAGCCAGAATATCAACACTAGATACACTTTTATGCACCCAGCACCGAAGAAGGTGCATATAGCGAACGAAAAGTACGAAAGAACGACTCAAAAGAGTGCAGAAAACCCCCTCTCGCGCCAGCAATCCTTGCCGGCGAAAAGGGGGTTTACGTTCAAGCTTTTCCAGCGTGAAATGACGCTTAGATGGTGCCCAGAACCGGGTTCCACTCGGTGATGGTGTGGGACAGAACCGCGCCACCGACGTTCATCGGGTCGCCAGCAACCAGCTTCTCAGCCGCCTCAACGGAGTCGACCTTTGCAATCAGCAGAGCGCCGGCGGGGGTCTCGCCATCCAGCAGGGGACCGGAAACGATCAGGTTGCCCGCCTCAATCTGCGAACCAAGGTACTCGCGGTGAGCCGGACGGTACTTCGCCTGCTCCTCGGGAGCTGCGTAAACGTAAGTAATTGCGTAATAAGCCATAACGGTCTTCTTTCGAGCAGGGCGGAGGAACCTCCGCAGCCGGTCGGTGCTTGATGCACCCTCACTGTCTAATGTACCGTCTCGGGCGCCGGGTGGGCACCACCGGCGGCAAGAAATTGATATGGTGAGAAACCAGTGCGACTCGGCAGGTTTCGGCGGTGAGCTGAAAGCGGGTCGGCATACTGCAGAGTAGTTTCGAGCAGAGTAGAAAGGTGCAAGCCGTGGAGAAGAACATGTACACCGAGAGCGATCATTCGGTTTTGGATGCGCCGCGCATCCGCACCATCGCAATGGAAACCGGATACTCTAGCGTAAACCTCTACGACGAAGTCGACTCCACCACCACCCGCGCCCGCGAACTACTCATGGACGGCACAGACCCCGAACGCGAACAGCTCGGCGAGCTGTCCGTCTACGCCAGCCTCTACCAAAGCGCCGGACGCGGCCGCCTCGCCCGAGCCTGGACCGCCCCTCCCGGAGCCTGCCTCGCCGTAAGTATCGTGGTGCGCCCGCACGCCTCCGCATACCCGCTCGCCCGTGAACTACCCGAAGACAGCTACCACTGGCTGACCCTCATCGCCGGGCTCAGTGTGGTCGATATTTGGCGCAGCTACGGCGTGGACGCCGCCCTCAAATGGCCCAACGACGTCATCGCACAGGGTGCCAAAGGCTGCGGAATTCTCGCCCAGCTCGTTCCTGAAAGCGGCTCCACCGAGGGGCAGCGCAGCATTATTGTGGGCATCGGCCAGAACACGAACATGTCCGCCGAACAGCTGCCCGTACCCACCGCCACCAGCCTGAGCCTGTGCACCGGGCAGATCATCGACTCCTCCGAGGTGCTCACTCGACTGCTGAGCATCTTCGCCCGCCGCTACCGCGCCTTCGTGCACGCCGGCGGCGACCCCGAACGCCCCGACCCCTTCAACCCCGAGAGCATCAGCCTGCTCGACCAGGCGCGCGCCGCCACCGCAACTCTCGGAGCCAGCGTGCGCATGAGTCTGCCCGACGGAAGCACCGTAGAAGGCGTTGCCGAAGACCTCGACGCGCAGGGGCGCATCCTCATTCGCCGCGAGGACGGAACCCTAGAGCCCTACGCGGTGGGCGATATTGAGCACCTTCGCCCCGCCAACGGTAGCTACGGAGATTTTCAGCAGGCACACTAGAACCAACCCCTAAAATTTCAGCCCATAAAATTTCTGCCCATAAAACTTCAGCCCGGCACGGCAACACTGAATACGCCCACACCACCTCAACCGGCGTCCCCCTCCAGCCGGAACATAACAACCTGCACAGCTAAGGAACACCATGCGTTTGCGCGGAAAACTCAACCCCGGTGAGCATGTCATCATTGCGACCCGACAGCACTACGGTGCCCTGCTGCCCACGCTTGCCTACCTGCTGGTTGCTATCGCCGCCTCAACCTTCACCTCCACGGCGCGGTCCTCACCGATTCTGTGGACTCTCGGCATGATTTGTGCGGTAGGCGCCCTGATTAGTGCCGTGCGCACCGGCTGGCGTTGGGCAACCACCTACTACCTGCTGACCACCCACCGGCTCGTGGTGCGCCGCGGCATGATGACCCGAACCGGAGACGAATCCCTCTATCTGGATTCCATGGGGGAGCGTTGGGCAAAACAGCGCGGCCCGGGAGCCTGGCTAGGCTACGGTTCGGTGTACGTGGTCTGCCGCGGCGTGCATCACCGCCTGACCTATGTGCCCGACCCCAAGCGTTTTGAAAAAGAAATTAAGGCCGCCCGACGCGACTACTACGCCCTGCGCGCTCGCTATATTTAGGGCTTCTTCGCCCCTTGCCGCCGGCTCAGGCGGGCATCGTAGGGTTGGCTCAGAGCCTAAACCCGCCGGTTAATCTGCCGAAAAAATGCGGACTAGAGTATTCTTAAATGTGAATTACTCCACTAAACTATCCTAGGGTGCGGGCGCTTTTGTGACCCAAGCACCACAGTGGAGGGGTATATTAACAAGGCGCTATACCGTGAAGCAGTGCACAATCACTGCACGGCACACGCTAGCGCACCCGCACGACAGAACAGATGAACCGGCAGATATGAAAGGAGCGGCAGCGGCAATGAGCACGGCAGACCCCCAGAAAACTGCACACTCTCCGCAGGGCACCGGCGCCACCATGGGCCCCGAAACCCAAATGCTGAACCTCAAAATTCTGCAGAACCTCGCCCAGAACAATATCTACCGAGACGAGGAATCCAAAGCAGGAATCCGAGCCCTCGAAAAGTCACTCCTGGGACAGGGCCGCCGCTACACCCCCGTAGAAGCCGCAGAATGCGCCGGACTTCCCCTCGAAACCGCCCAGCGTATCTGGCACAACATGGGCTTCCCAACGATTGCCAACCATTCGCCCTACTTCACTGAAACAGACGTGCAGATGCTCGCCGACCTGCAGAAGCTGGACGCAGAAGGCGATATCCGCATGGAATATGTGGCATCCCTCGTGCGCGCCGAAGGTCAACTGACCGACCGCACCGTCGCCTGGCAGATCGAGGCGCTCGTGCACAACATTATGGTCACCGAAAACCTCAGCGATAATGATGCCCGCCGTAAGCTCCTCAAAGACTTTCCGCGCTATCTTGAGGTTCTCGAGCGCCTGGCGCTGTACGCATACCGTCGCCAGATGTACGCCGGAATTCTGCGCCTGGGATTGCGCGAAAACAACGTGACCACCTCCGGGCTTTCCCGCCTGCCTCTGGTGCGCGGCGTAGGGTTCGTGGACCTGGTTTCCTACACCTCCCTGGTGCGCAACCTGGACGCTGCGGCTCTTTCTCAGCTCATCAACCACTTCGAGCAGAGCTGCCTGGACGTCATTGCACCCCTGGGCGGCCGCATTATCAAGACCCTCGGTGACGAAGTTTTCTTCCTCACCGAAACCCCGGACGCTATCGCAGAAATTAGTCTGCAGCTCTCCGAAACGATTGGTGCCGACCCGCAGCTACCGGAAGCCCGAGTCGCCTTCATTTGGGGCGAGGTTCTGGCTAATCGCGGCGACGTGTACGGCTCCAGCGTGAACCTGGCTGCGCGCCTGGTTTCTCTGGCTGAACCGGGTACCGTGCTGACCGATAATGAGACAGCAAACACGCTCCGACAGGTGGGAAATCGCTATACTCTCACCTCTCAAGGAACGCGAAACGTTAGAAGCTTTGGTAACGTAGACCCCGTGGCGGTGACTCGTCGCGTGAACTACACAATGGAGATAGACCTCTCATGACTGAACTGAAACTACGTACCGGTGGTGCAACGCACCGCGGCGCACATCGAGAAAATAACGAAGATTCGATGGTCGTCGCCGGTTCCCTTTGCGTGGTCGCGGACGGCATGGGAGGCCACGAAGCGGGCGAAGTAGCATCGCGCCTGTGCGTGCGTCAGCTCGCCTACTCGCCCTTCTTCACCATGCCCGGTGGCCGTAGCGAAGAGGAACAGCAGGCCTACGTTGAGCGCCTCGCAGCTATTGACGAGGAAGACCCCGCCAAGCGCCGCCGCCGCGCAAACACCCTGCTTAACAATGAAATCGTGGGCGCCCTGAACCGCCTGCACGATATCCTGGGCGAAACCAACGAGGAAATTAAGCAGGCGCTTTCCCGCTCCGGCGGTACGACCGTGACCGGCGCCTGGCTGACCCGCATCGGCGACCGTAACCTGTGGGTTATTTTCAACGTGGGTGACTCCCGCACCTACCGCCTGTTGCGTGAGGACGAGGGTATTCACCACTCCGCCATGGAGAAGCTGCCCGGCTCTGAGGGTTCCGCCTCGCTGGAGCAGGTCACTAGCGACCACTCTGAGGTGCAGTACCTGGTTGACGAGGGTCAGATTACCGCCCTGGAGGCGCTGACCCACCCGCGCCGTAACGTGATTACCCGCGCGCTGGGTACCGGCAACTACTGGGAGCCGGACTTCTGGGTTCTGCCCGCCCGCGCCGGTGACCGCCTGATGCTCTGCTCCGACGGCCTTTCCGGTGAGCTTTCGCACGAGTACATGGCGCGCGTGCTTACTTCGATTCGCCACCCGCAGGACGCCGCTGACGTGCTCCAGCACGAGGCGCTCCGATCGGGCGGCCGCGACAACATTACCGTAATTGTTGCCGACGCTGTCGAAGCCTAAACTTCATACCGTGTGATTCACCCCCCCCGTTTTCTCGGGTGCTCGATTGAGCGCCTGTAGGAGGCGGGGGTGAACTGTATCCGAAGTCAGCATGACTGAGCGTAGAGACTGAGGACATGCGCCTGCGGAACCCGGCGATATGACGAGAGATAGGGGAGAGGCGTAGCAAAAACGCTAGACTGGACGGGTGACTGAGAACAACACCACCCAGCAGACTGCCCCCGCCGAGACTCGAGCAGAGAGCCCCGCAGAGAACACCGTAGAAAACACTGCAGAAAACACCGCGGAGATTACCGAGGCTCTGCGTGCCGAGTACGCGGAACTGACCGATAAGATTCGTGCCGCCCGCCGTGCCTACTACAACGAGGACGCGCCCTTCCTCTCCGACGCCGAGTACGATGCGCTCTACCGCCGCCTCGAGATCATTGAGGCGGAGCACCCGCTCATCATCGCCAATGACTCGCCCACCCAGGAAGTCGGCGGCGAAGCCATCGAAGCTTTCGCGCCCGTCACCCACCTGCAGCGCATGTACTCCCTCGAGGACGTCTTCTCCTTCGAGGAGCTGCGCACCTGGCTGGCCAAGACCGAAGAGAACGTCCAGAACCTTACCGGTGACGCACCGCAGTGGCTGACCGAGCTGAAAATTGACGGCCTGGCGGTAAACCTGCTCTACCGCAACGGCATCCTCGTACGCGCGGCAACCCGCGGCGACGGCACCACCGGCGAAGACGTCACCCACAACGTGCGCACCATTGCGAGCATCCCGCAGCAGCTGACCGGCGAGAACCACCCCGAAGAGATTGAAATCCGCGGCGAAGTGTTCATCTCCTCCGCCGATTTTGAGAAGCTCAACGAGTCCATGATTGCCGCCGGCAAGAATCCCTTCGCGAACCCGCGTAACGCTGCGGCAGGCTCGCTGCGCCAGAAGGATGCGGCGGTGACCGCATCGCGCCCGCTGAGCATGTACGTGCACGGCATCGGTTCGCGCACCGGCCTGGATATTGCCACTCAGTACGAGACCTACGACCTGCTCGCCTCCTGGGGCCTGCCCGTGAGCCCCTATAGCGAAATCGCCGATAACGCCGAGGCGGTGTTCGCCTTCATCAACAAGTACGGCGAGCAGCGCCACTCCCTCGTGCACGAAATCGACGGTATCGTCATTAAGGTCAACGACTTCGCGACCCAGGCCCAGCTGGGCTACACCTCCCGCGTGCCGCGCTGGGCGGTGGCGTACAAGTACCCGCCCGAAGAGGTGCACACCAAGCTGCTGGACATCCGCGTGGACGTGGGACGCACCGGCCGCGTGACTCCCTACGGCGTCATGGAGCCCGTGTTCGTCTCCGGCTCGACCGTGGAACGCGCCACCCTGCACAACCAGGACGTGGTCAAGGCTAAGGGTGTGCTCATCGGTGACACCGTGGTGCTGCGCAAGGCAGGCGACGTGATCCCCGAGATTGTTGCCCCCGTGGTTGCCCTACGTGACGGCACCGAACGCGAGTTCGTCATGCCTAGCGAATGCCCCTCCTGCGGCTCGCCTCTCGCCCCCGGCAAGGAGGGCGACGTGGACCTGCGCTGCACGAACCCGCGCTCCTGCCCTGCGCAGCTGACCGAGCGCGTGTACTATGCGGCAAGCCGCGGCGCCTTCGACATTGAGGCGCTCGGCTACGAAGCAGCCAAGGCACTCACCAGCCCCGCAACCCCGGACACCCCTCCGCTGACCACCGAGGCGCACCTGTTCAGCCTCAACATTGAGGACCTGCGCGAGGTCACCATCGAACGTGAGAAGAAGGTCAAGGGCGTGGGCACCGGAAAGATGGAGCGCGTGCCCTACTTCTACACCAAGCCGACCAAGGCGCGCCCCGAGCCGAAGCCCACGAAGAATACGCTGAACCTCTTCGCCGAGCTGGAGAAGGCAAAACAGCAGCCGCTGTGGCGCGTGCTGGTTGCCCTCTCGATTCGTCACGTGGGCCCGACCGCTGCCCGCGCGCTCGCCGCGGAGTTCGGTTCGATGCAGGCGATCCGCGAGGCTGACCGCGAACGCCTCGCCGCTGTGGACGGCGTGGGCACCACGATTGCCGACTCGATCATCGAGTGGTTCGCTGAGGATTGGCACGCCGAGGTTGTGGACTCCTGGGCTGCCGCCGGTGTGCGCATGGAAGATACTCGCGACGAGTCCGTGGAGCGCACCCTGGAGGGTCTGACCGTGGTCGTGACCGGTACGCTGAACGGTTATACCCGTGACGGCGCGAAGGAAGCCATTATTTCTCGCGGCGGTAAGGCATCCGGTTCGGTGTCCAAGAGGACCCACTTTGTGGTCGCAGGTGCGAATGCCGGTTCGAAGCTGGATAAGGCTCAGCAGCTGGGTCTGAAGGTGCTGGATGAGGAGGGCTTCACCGCCCTGCTCGAGGGCGGCCCGGAGGCGGTTGAGGCCACCGCCGAGTAGGCCCGGTAGCGGGGTCAATCGAATCTGACCCCTGCAATATATAGAGCATTCAGGCTCTGGAGCGCGTGATCCAGGGCCTGAATGCCAATTTTTGGCATTTGTAATTACCACAGCTTTTAAGGCGGAAGCGCCTTAAAACACTCCCAAAGCGAAAAAATATTTAAAAAATATTTACACGTTGTTCAAAACCTTTAAGGGTGGGGCTCATCAGCCCCGAATTGGAAAGCGCAACGGGGGAGCGCGTCCGAGTTAAACCCCTAGAAAACCCCGAAATTCCGGGGTAAAACCCTTAAGATACGCGGGGCTCAAGGTCTCCATTAATGTTTCCTGCACTTTTTACCTGAAAGAACCCTGGGAGAACCCGGGACGTTCGCTGTGAACTTGAAACTGGGTTGGAATCGTAAAAAACCTCGGCTATCTTTGAGACCAGATAGATTCTCGCAAGGGAATCGCCTGTGTGGTTTCAAGCTTGGAATGCTTGAAACGATGCCCGGTTCTACCGCACGTCCCCATCGAGGAAGTGCCACCCGGATTCCGCACACAAGTGCAGAATCGCTCACGGTGACATGAAATCGGTGGAGAGCCGCTCACATGGTAGAGCCAGAACATGAGTAACCTACTTCGTTATCAAAGGGTGAGCGGCGGCGCGCTAGAGTTCCGGGGACGGAACGAGCGGGGACGGCCCCAAGGAGCATTATGAAGAACACTTCCATTCGTCGTACCGCAGCAGCTCTCGCCATCGGTGGCGCTGTAGCAGCTACCATGTCGATGCCCGCTGCAAACGCAGTAGACGGTGCTACCTGGGACGCACTGGCACAGTGCGAGTCCGGTGGTAACTGGTCCATCAACACCGGTAACGGCTTCTACGGCGGTCTGCAGTTCACCCAGCAGTCCTGGAACGGCGTCGGCATGTCCGGCTCCCCCGCAACCGCTTCCCGTGCACAGCAGATCGAGGCTGGCGAGCGTCTGCTCGCTATCCAGGGCTGGGGCGCATGGCCCGCATGCTCCGCTAAGCTTGGCCTCTACGGCAAGACCGGCGCAGCTCCCACCTACACCGAGCCCACCACCACCGTGGCTGCACAGTCGCAGACCCAGCAGACCTACACCGCTCCCGCGGCACAGGCTGCACCCGCAGCTCCTGCAGCTCAGGCTGCATCCGCAGCTGTTGAGGCTCCCGCAGCAGCACCCGCTGCACCGGCAGCTCCCGCAGCAGTTGAGGCACCTGCAGCAGCACCCGCTGCACCCGCAGTTGAGGCTCCTGCAGCAGCACCCGTTGCAGCTCCCAAGGCTGCAGCAGGCACCTACACCGTGGTTCCCGGTGACTCCCTCTCGCTGATTGCTGCAAAGCTCGGCGTTGCAGGCGGCTACCAGGCAATCGCAGCTGCGAACACCGACATCATCTACAACGTTGACCTGATCTTCCCCGGCCAGGTTCTGACCATCCCCGCCTAAGGATTAACAGGATTAACCCTTAAGCGTAACGTGGAAACGTTGTAGCCCAACGCCCCGCACCTCACACGAGGAGCGGGGCGTTGAGCATTTAACCCTAAAACAGGGGAGAAGGACACCTCCTGAACACACAAACCAGCAGGTAAACCCTCCAACCCGCAATGAGACGGAAAACGCAACCTCCACTACACTAGAGAAGAGACAAGAAAACAAACTACGGGAGAACCATGTCTGCCATCACCTTTGAACAGGTAAAGCACCTGGCATCGCTGGCACTCATTGAGATGACCGATGAAGAACTCACCGCGATGGCGTCTGAGCTGGACGTCATCGTCGCATCCGTTGAGACCATGTCGCAGAAAGCAACTGCCGACATCCCCGCGACCAGCCACCCCATCCCCCTCGAGAACGTCTTCCGCGAAGACGTACCCGTCACCACCCTCACCCAGGAAGAGGCGCTCTCCGGCGCCCCCGACGCACAGGACGGCAAGTTCCGCGTGCCGGCAATCCTCGACGAAGACTAAGAGGAGAACAACCAAGTGAACGAACTAATCCAGCTCACCGCCGCAGAAGCAGCAGAAAAGCTCGCATCCGGCGAAATCACCTCCGTCGAGCTCACCCAGGCACACCTGGACCGCATCGCAGCCACCGACGGCGCACCCCTGAGCGACAACCGAGCAGACGGCAAGAACGGCCTCAACGCCTTCCTGCACATCAACGCCGAAGAAGCACTCGCCACCGCAGCAGCAGTGGACGCAGACCGCGCAGCAGGCAAGGAACTGCCCCCGCTCGCAGGCGTACCCATCGCCGTCAAGGACCTCATCGTCACCAAGGACCAGCCCACCACCGCAGCATCCCGCATGCTCGAAGGCTGGATGAGCCCCTACGACGGCACCGTCACCCGCAAGGTCCGCGAAGCACGCATGCCCATCCTCGGCAAGACCAACCTCGACGAATTCGCAATGGGCTCCTCCAACGAGCACTCCGCATTCGGCGTAGTCCGCAACCCCTGGGCACTCGACCGCGCACCCGGCGGCTCCGGCGGCGGCTCCGCAGCAGCCGTCACCGCATTCCAGGCACCCCTGGCGCTCGGCACCGACACCGGCGGCTCCATCCGCCAGCCCGCAGCACTGACCGGTAGCGTCGGCGTCAAGCCCACCTACGGCTCCGTCTCCCGTTACGGCGTCATCGCCATGGCATCCTCCCTCGACCAGGTAGGCCCCGTCGCCCGCACCGTGCTGGATACCGCACTGCTCCACGAAGCAATCGCAGGCCACGACCCGCTCGACGCAACCTCCCTGCCCGATGAGCCCGGCAACTTCGTTGAAGAAGCCAAGGCAGGTGCAGAAGCTGCACGCAAGCGCGACCTGTCCGGCCTGCGCATCGGCGTCATCAAGGAACTCGGCGGCGGCGACGGCGAAGGCTTCGAAGCAGGAGTGCTCGCACGCTTCCGCGAGTCTGTTGAGGAGCTGCGTGCCGCAGGTGCAGAGATCATCGAGGTCTCCCTGCCCTCCGTCACCGAAGCTATCAGCGCCTACTACATGATCATGTCCTCCGAGGTGTCCTCCAACCTGGCACGCTACGACGGCGTCCGCTACGGCCTGCGCGTCGTACCCGAAGACGGCCCCGTCACCATCGAACGCGTCATGTCCGCAACCCGCTCCGCAGGTTTCGGCCACGAGGTCAAGCGCCGCATCATCCTCGGCACCTACGCGCTGTCCGCAGGTAACTTCGACGCCTACTACGGTGCAGCACTGCGCGTACGCACCCTCATCCAGCGCGACTACGCAGCAGCATTCGAAAAGTGCGACGTGCTCATCTCCCCGACCGCGCCCTCCACCGCGTTCAAGCTCGGCGAGAAGACCGAAGGCGACCCCATGGCAATGTACCTGGGCGACGTCGCAACCGTGCCCGTCAACCTGGCAGGCGTCCCGGCGCTCTCCCTGCCCGGCGGCCTCTCCGAAGAGAACAACCTGCCCGTCGGCATCCAGTTCACCGCACCCGCACGCGAAGACGCACGCCTCTACCGCGTCGGCGCAGCACTGGAAGAACTGCTCACCGCAAAATGGGGCGCACCGCTCTACAAGAGCCTGCCCGACACCGAAACTCTGATCCGCGACTTTGACTTTGGGGGAACCAAGTAATGAGTGAAGAAGTCCTCAGCTTCGAAGAAGCCATCGAAAAGTACGACCCGGTCCTCGGCTTCGAGGTGCACGTCGAACTCAACACCAAAACCAAGATGTTCGACTCCGCACCCAACGAGTTCGGCGACGAACCCAACACCAACGTCACCCCCGTATCGCTCGGCCTGCCCGGCGCGCTGCCCATGGTGAACAAGACCGCTGTTGAGTCCGCCATCAAGCTCGGCCTGGCACTGGGCTGCGAGATCGCAGACAAGTCCTACTTCGCCCGCAAGAACTACTTCTACCCGGACTCCCCGAAGAACTTCCAGACCTCCCAGGCTGGTGGCCCCATCGCGGAAAACGGCTCCCTGGACGTCGAGCTCGAAGACGGCACCATCTTCACCGTCGAAATTGAGCGCGCCCACATGGAAGAAGACGCAGGCAAGCTCACCCACGTCGGCGGCGCAGACGGCCGAATCCAAGGCGCAACCTCCTCCCTGGTTGACTACAACCGCGCAGGCGTGCCCCTGATCGAGATCGTCACCCGACCCATCGTCGGTGCCGGCGAACGCGCACCCGAACTGGCACGCGCCTACGTTGCCGCAATCCGCGACATCGTCCGCTCCCTCGGCATCTCCGACGCCCGCATGGAACGCGGTAACGTCCGCTGCGACGCCAACGTCTCCCTCATGCCCAAGGGCGCCGAAAAGTTCGGCACCCGCTCCGAAACCAAGAACGTGAACTCCCTGCGTTCGGTCGAGCGCGCCGTCCGCTACGAGATTCGCCGCCACGCAGCGATCCTCGAACGCGGCGAAAAGGTCACCCAGGAGACCCGCCACTGGCACGAAGACACCCGCGAAACCTCCTCGGGTCGCCCCAAGTCCGACGCTGACGACTACCGCTACTTCCCCGAACCGGACCTCGTACCGGTCGTCACCAACAGCGAATGGATTGAGCGTCTGCGCGCCGAACTGCCCGAACCCCCGGCAGAACGCCGCCGCCGCCTCAAGAGCGAATGGGGCTACTCCGACGAAGAGTTCCGCGACGTAGTCAACGCTGGCGCACTCGACGTCATCGAAGAGACCGTCGCCGCAGGCGCAACCGCAGCAGCAGCCCGCAAGTGGTGGATGGGCGAAATCGCCCGCCGCGCAAAGCAGGCTGAAGTTGAGCTCACCGCCCTCGGCGTGGAGCCCGCAACCGTGGTCGCCCTCGAAGCGCTCATCTCCGAAGGCAAGATCAACGACAAGATCGCCCGCCAGGTGCTCGAGTTCGTCCTCGCAGGTGAAGGCACCCCCGCCGAAATTGTTGAGGCACGCGGCCTCGCCGTGGTCTCCGACGACGGCGCGCTCACCGCAGCCGTTCAGGAAGCACTGGCAGCAATGCCCGACGTTGCCGACAAGATCCGTGCCGGTAAGGTTCAGGCTGCTGGCGCTATCGTCGGTCAGGTCATGAAGGCTACCCGCGGTCAGGCTGATGCCGCTCGCGTGCGTGAGCTGATCCTGGCTGAGTGCGGCGTGGAAGGCTAAGCTGTTCCGCTGACCCGGCTCTAACGAAAGAGGCGCTGTCTCCCGTGTGGGAGGCGGCGCCTCTTTCGTGCTTTCTTGTTCTGCACGAGATGCGCGGTTCCGCTTGGAAAGGCGGTTATCGTCCTCGTTCCTACAGGGGACCCGCCCTCGCTTCGCTTCGGGCACCCTGATGTCACTT
>NZ_CALJRY010000158.1 GCF_937976295.1 uncultured Rothia sp.
CTGGTGCTCGCCTCGTGAAAAGTGGCAGATGGTCCGAGGTGGAGCACGTCATGGACGCAATTCACCGCAAGTATTCGCAGGAAAGCCTCAAACCAGCCTCCGGAGTCACCGCGCCCGAGAAGAATATCGAAGAGAAGAATATCGAAGAAAAGAGCCACAACGAGGAATAGCTGAGGGGCAACAACTAGGGGCTGATACAGCTTAATCAGCGGCTATATCGCAGCCGGTTACTCGCAAAATGCGGGCGAGGAACGCCTCCGCGGAAAGCGGAAGAAAGACATAAAGAGCTTCTGACCGAAAAAGAATGCGCCAACCCCGCTCGGCGCGGTACGATGGGAAATATACGACCGGAAGAAGCGCTCACCGCGCCAGCTGATACACTAGCTAACCCGGTTGATACCGACGTCATCTTGAGCAGAGACACCTCAAAGGAGAAAACGATGGCACTGTCCGAGCGTGAACAGAAGGTTCTGGACCAGCTCGAAGAACTCATGAGCAATGAGGATCCGCACTTTGCCTCCTCCATGTCTTCAACCGGCAATACCGCGCCGGTCTTTAGTGCTCGCCACTTGGTGCTCGGTATTCTCTTCGTTCTCATCGGCCTGGGCATCATTATTGGTGCGGTCGCATCTAACATGATTTGGCTGGGAGTATTCGGCTTCCTCTTCGCGGCCGGTGGCGTGTACTTCGCAACCACCAGCAAGAAAACCCCGGTAGATTCCTTCCTCGGCGGTAAGGCAGAAGGTGCAGCTCGCGTGCGTCAGCGCGAGCAGAAGGAACGGTCTTCCTTCATGAACCGCCTGGAGAACCGCTGGGACGAGCGTAATAACGGCCAGTTCTAAAGCATTCCACAGCTGTAAAAGCATTCAGAGCGCAGTTCTAAAACATTCAGGGTACAGAAGCTTCGCGGCTCAGCTCTTAGGGCTGACACCCGATGCGTGATACCCGGTGTGAACATCTCAAAACTCAAGACTGATCAAGCGGAGGTAAGAATTCTCTTACCTCCGCTTTTTCTATGCCCGAAATCGTGAGAAGAACTAGTGAGAGATGGAAGTACTAGAGGCTGGTAGGCGGAACACGCCAAACCCCGTCATTGAGTCCTCATTGAGTCAGGGCATGGCAAACATGATGAGGGAAGCACACTGAGCGCACACGGCCGAAGCTGTGTAGAAGCTGTGCGCCAGCGTTAAAAATGCAGAAGAGAGCATAAAAACACTAAAAGATACTCTGCCGGGTGGGGTAGGTGGTGGAAAGTGGGGTAAAGTGGAGAGGAAAGCTGAAAGTCAGTCCTATCGCCGTGCCCTCAAACAAGCGGCGGAGGCGCCGGCCCGGCACACCCGCCCCCGCACCTCCAGGATTCGTGGAGCACCCCCGCTCCCGCGGACTTCAGCACAAACGGCACACATCGGGGAGGTGAAGTGAATGTTCCTAGGTACCTACTCACCACGAATGGACGCCAAAGGACGCATCATCCTTCCCGCCAAATTCCGTGAGGAACTCTCTGCAGGCCTCGTTCTGACCCGCGGTCAAGAACGATGCCTGTACGTTTTCCCCGCCGCAGAATTTGAACGCATCCATGAACGGATGCGCACCGCGCCCCTGCCGGGACGAGCCGCCCGAGACTTCCTGCGAGTCTTCCTCTCAGGAGCCTCAGACGAACTACCCGACAAGCAGGGACGCATCACCATCCCGCCGATACTGCGCCAGTACGCAGGACTGACCGACAACCTCGTCGTCATCGGATCCGGAACCCGCGCAGAAATCTGGGATGCCGCAGCTTGGGAGGAATACCTCGCCCGCACCGAAGCTGAATTCGCTGCCCTCGATGAGGACCCGTTCAGCCCGCTGCTCTAAACGGCATCCCGCCGACGCGACGGCTACCGCCCGGCATCTCTAGCACCCGCACCACTCTTCCGTAAGCCTTCCCGCAGGACAAACTCTCACAGGAGCACCCATGAGCGTAGAACACGCCCCCGAAACCGGTACGACCGCCTCCGGCGCTGCCGTCAAGGTTGCCGGCGCATCCATTGAGAACCTTTCCCAGCGTGAAGCCAGCGAACGCCACGTGCCCGTCATGCTGGACCGCTGCATTAACCTGCTGGCACCCGGCATTGAACGCGCCGTCGAGGAGCGCGGTACCGCCTACGTTATTGACGGCACCCTCGGTATGGGCGGCCACTCCGAGGCGCTGCTCGAACGCTTCGAAAACCTTGTGCTGATTGGCATTGACCGCGACCTGCAGGCGCACGCCATCGCCGGTGAGCGCCTGGCACGCTTCGGTGACCGCTTCGTACCCGTCCACGCCGTCTACGACGAAATTGACCGCGCCATGGAAACCGCCGGCGTGCAGGGCATTGACGGAATCCTGATGGACCTGGGCGTCTCCTCCATGCAGTTGGACGAACGCACCCGCGGTTTCGCATACTCCTACGACGCGCCGCTGGACATGCGCATGAACTCCGAAGACGAGCTCACCGCCCGCATCGTCGTCAACGAATACAGTGAAGACCAGCTGCGCCGCATTATCCGCAACTGGGGCGAAGAGAAATTCGCATCGCGTATCGCCCGTGCCATCTGCACCGCCCGCGCCAACGCGCCCCTGGAAACCACCGGTGAGCTCGTGCGCATTATCCAGAAGGCGGTGCCCGTCGCCGCGCAGCGCACCGGCGGCCACCCCGCCAAGCGCACCTTCCAGGCGTTGCGAATCGAGGTGAACCACGAGCTTGAAGCCCTCGAACGCGCCGTACCGGCAGCCCTGGAGGCGCTCAATCTCGGCGGCCGATTCGTCGCCATGAGCTACCACAGCCTCGAAGACAAAATCGTCAAGAGGGCACTGACCGCAGAGGCAACCTCCAAGGCACCCAAGGGCTTCCCGGTAGAGCTTGAAGAGCACAAGCCCACCGTCAAAATCATTACCCGCGGCGCCGAACCGCCTACCGACGAGGAAATCGAACAGAACTCCCGCGCCGCCAGCGCCAAGCTGCGCGCCGCCGAGAAGATCCGCATCCCCGCCAACTAGAAGACAGAAAGCGAAGAAAAGTGAGCACCCAGCACGCATCCCAGCGCCCCACCCGCACCCAGGGCGCCCCGCGGAGTCGACGCGCCGGTTCCTCGCGCCCTGCCGCCGGTACCCCCGGCGCCGTTGGCTCTACCCGCGCATCCTCTACTGGCTCTACTGGCTCTACTGGCGGCGCTACCGGGGCGAGCCGCGCCTCCACCCGAGCCCACTCCGGCCGCACCCGCACCGCGCGTCTGGAGCCGGTCACCGCCTCCCAGTCGGTGGTCCGCCCCGCCAGCACCGCTGCTTCACACGGCGGTAAGCGCACCTCGACGAACGCGAGCCGCGTGCCCTCGAGCGTTCGTGCGGCAGCCCGTACCGAAGAGGCCCGAGAAGAGAAGCCTAAGTCGCGTCACCCGCTCTCGACGGTGCGTCGCCGAGCACGCAAGCTCAGCCCGCCCACCATGCTCGCCGTCTTTGCAGCGATCCCGCTGACCCTGATCTTTATTTTGTTGCTCAACGTGCTGATTGTGACCCGCCAGTACGACATGGTGGATTTGCGCGCGCAGGAGCAGCAGCTCTTGCAAGAAAACCAGGCGCTGCAGCAGGAGATTGGCTTCAAGGAAGCCCCACAGGTTTTGGCGATACGCGCCAGTACCCTGGGCATGTTTGTGAGCTCTTCGCAGGCGACACTGAACATGCAAACTTCCACGATTGAAGGCACCCCCGCCCCGGTGGCAAGCCCGACCGGTGTTGAGGGAAGCAAACAGGAGAACCTGATTGCGCCTCCGGCAGCGGGTTCGGATGAAAGCTACGCCAAGAGCATCGTGGAGGCGGACAAGGCTGTCCAACAGCGCCACAGCCAGGCGAGCGCTTCGGCTACGGCATCTGCAAGCGCCTCGGCAAGCCCCACTCAGCAAGCTAACCCCTCCCAGCAGGCTAACCCTGCACCGGCGAATAGCGCACCTGCTAGCGCGACTGCTTCCGCCGCACCGAGTGCCGCTCAGCAGCCCGCAGCAAGTCCTACCGCTAGCCCCGCGGTAAGCCAGGCTGCACGATAAACAATATTGACCGCAGGATGCACAGCATCACCGATAGACTAGACCAGCGAAAGGACCACCGCATGAGCTCCGACGCGCGTAAGAACGCGAACGAATCGGCATCCGGTCAGCCGAATCTGACCCGCCGTGGCTTTGTCGCAGGTGCCGCTGCCACCTGCGCTCTGGGCGTCATCGGTGCGAACCTGTTTATCCGCCAGGGCTTTGACCCCGGTGCGGTGGCGAATGCGTCCCGTCAGAAGCGTCTGCGTTCGCAGGTTCTTCCGGCTGTGCGCGGTCAGATTCTCGACATCAACGGCAATGTCATGGCGCGTACTGTGCAGCGTTATAACCTGACTGCTGACCAGAGTGCCGTAGCGACCTTCAAGCGTTACAACGAGGATCGCACCCAGAAGGTTGAGGTCACCCCCAACCAGCTGGTGTACGAGATGGTCGATATTCTCAAGACCGTTGACCCGGGCATTACCGACGAGTTCATCAAGTCCAAGCTGGACGGCACCTCAAAGTACTCGGTAATCAAGGCAAATATCACCCCGGAAATTTTCAATAAGATTGATGCCCTGGGTGCGCCCTTCATCTACGGTGAGGCGTTCTCTCAGCGCCTGTACCCCAACGGTAGTGTGGGCGGTTCCGTGGTCGGTAAGTACAACATTGTTGAAGAGGCAGACGGCAACGGTACGGGCGGTACGGTGTCCCGTAACTACTCCGTGGGCATTGAGCGTGTCTTCGAGAAGGAGCTTGCCGGTACCCCCGGTGAGCGCACCTACGAGATTAGTGCTGATGGTGTGCGTATCCCGGTGGCGAAGGAAGAGCAGCGCCTGGCGGTGGACGGTAAGAATATTCGCCTGACCATTAACCGTGACGTGCAGTATTTTGCGCAACAGGTGGTGCGTGCCCGCGCTGAGGAGCTGAAGGCTGAGTGGTGTACCGCCATCGTTATGGATGTGCGTGACGGCTCCATTTTGGCTCTTGCTGATTCCTCCACGATGGACCCGGGCGCGGCAACCATTGAGGACGCGGCGGACATGACCCCGCGCGCTATTTCGCAGAGTGTGGAGCCCGGCTCGACCGTGAAGATGCTGACTTCTTCGGCGCTGATTGAGCAGGGTCTGACCACCCCGACTAGCGTGTATGACGTGCCCGCGACCCTCACGATTGACGGCCAGACCTTCAAGGACGCGTTTGAGCACGCGGCGCAGCGGCGTACTTTCTCGGGCATTATTACTGATTCGATGAACACCGGTACGGTGCTGGTCGGTCAGAAGCTCAGCAAGGAAGAGCGCTACAACTGGTTGAAGAAGTACGGCGTCGGCGAGTTTACCGGCATTGAGCTGACCGGTGAGGAGCAGGGTATAATCGCTGATTGGCGTGATTGGGATGGCCGTCAGCAGTACACTGTGCTGTTCGGTCAGGGTGTTGCGCAGACTCCGCTGCAGACCGCCATGATTTTCCAGGCGCTGGGCAATAAGGGCGTTCGTCTGAAGCCGCGCATTGTGGACGCGATCATTGACGCCGACGGTACCGAACATAAGCGTGCCGTAGAGCCTGGCGAACGCATGGTCAGCGAGGAGACTGCCGCTTCCTGCCTGACTCTCATGGAGAATGTGGTGGAGCAAGGCCACGCCCGTCCGGCGAAGGTGACCGGCTACCGCGTGGGCGGTAAGACCGGTACTGCGGAAACTCCGAGTGAGAAGGGCGGCTACGACGGCAACACGACGTCCTTTATTGGTGTGGCGCCGATTGAGAACCCGCAGTTCTTGGTGGCGGTGACCATGCAACGTCCCGAAGGTAGCGTGGGTACGAACGGTACGACGGCTGAGTTCTCCAAGATTATGGAGAGGACCCTGCACACCTATAACGTGCCGCTTTCTACCGGTGAGCCGGAGTTGATTCCGATTTTTGCTGAGGATAGCTCCAATAAGACGAACTAAAGGCAGGTGGGGGATAGGTACCCGGCGACTGATTCGTGATGAAGAAGCTCTGATACTGAACACCTGTCGAAGCCTAAAGCCCGTAGAATATTGAATGACCCTGTGTGCCTTGAGCGCATTGACCATACAGAGCTCACCGCTTCGGACAGCGGGGAGGAAAGAAGGACGATGGATACCGCATCTCACGCACCCGGCCAGAACCTGCTGGGCGGCGACGCTCAGACTCTGCGCCCGAATTCTGTGCGCCCGGTGAGTTTGGCGCACCTTCGCGAACATCTGCAGGGATTGGGTGCTCAGGTGAGTTCCCAGTCGGCTAGCGGCGTTCAGGGTTCTGAATCCGGTGAATCTGTTGAGGTCACCGGTATCAGCATGGACTCCCGAGGCGTGCGCCCGCAGGACCTGTACGTGGCTCTGCCCGGCGCGAAGGTGCACGGTGCGCAGTTTGCTGAGGCCGCGTTGAAGCTGGGCGCTTCCGCTATTTTGACGGATGCTGCCGGCGCGCAGCTGCTGGGTGAGGCGCCGGTGCCTGTCCTGGTGACTGAGAACCTTCGCGAGTACGTCGGTCCTCTGGCGGCGCTGATTTATGGTTCAGCGTCGGTCCCCGTAACTCACCGTTACGCGGTGACCGGTACGAACGGTAAGACCACCTCCACCTACATGCTGGAGTCGGTGTTCCGCACCGGCCTGGGCGTGAAGACCGGTCTGATTGGCACTATTCAGATTCTGATTGATGGTGTGTCGGTTCCTTCGAAGATGACCACTCCGGAGTCTCCTCACGTGCATTCTTTGCTGACGATTATGGATCAGCACCAGGTGCGTTGCGCCGCGATGGAGGTGTCGTCGCACGCGATTGATTACCACCGTGTGGACGGCGTGAAGTACGCGGTTGCCGGCTTTACGAACCTGACTCAGGATCACCTGGATTTGCACGGCACCATGGAGCACTATTTCGACTCGAAGGCTCAGCTGTTCACTCCCGAACATGCCGAGCTGGCTGTGATTACTGCTGATGACGAGTGGGGCGAGAAGATGTTCTCCGCCGCTTGCGAGCAGATGGGTGCGCAGCAGGTTCACCGTCTGGTGACTGTTCGCGGTGCCGGTCTGGCTGAGGTGCCCGCAGAGTTTGGTGCCCGCGACTGGGCTGTGGTGAAGGTTCAGCGTGAGGGCCTGGGCCACCGCTTCCACGTGGCTAATGGTGCCGGTGAGAGCGTTGAATGCTACACCGGTCTGCCCGCTGACTTTAACGTTTCGAATGCTGCACTGGCGGCTCTCATGGCGTACCTGGACACTGACTCCGCTGAGCGTGAGCGCCTGCTGCCCGAGCTGGCATCCGGTGCAGCTCTGACACCGGTGGTGCCGGGCCGTATGCAGCTGATTTCTTTGGCGCCGCACGCGATTGTGGACTTCGCCCACAACCCGGACGGTCTGACCCGTGCCCTGGAGGCAATGGACCGCCCCGGTGAGGGTAAGGTCATGATTGTTTTCGGTGCGACCGGTGAACGTGACCAGCTCAAGCGCCCGATTATGGGCGCGATTGCTGCGCAGAACGCGGATATTGTGGTCGTGACTGATGACGACCCGCACGGTGAGGCACCCGAGCCGATTCGTGCCGCCGTTGAGGAGGGTGCGCAGAAGGCTGAGAACCGCCGAGCCACCCAGATTCTGAACATCTCTCCGCGTGCCGCCGCTATTGAGGCGGCAATTGCCCTGGCGAGCGAGCACGATGCCATCCTGATTGCTGGCCGCGGCCATGAAACCGAACAGGATGTTGACGGCGTGGATATTGCCCTGGATGACCGCGTTGAAACCGCCCGTGCCCTGCGCGCGCACGGCTTCGAGATTCTGCCTGATTACCAGCGCATGCTCGATGAAAGTGACTCTAAGACCGCTGAAGGTATGGTGAAGAATGATTAAGCTCAGCGCCGCCCAGATTATTGAGGCAACCGGCGGCACCGCTATCGGCCTGGAGGGCCGTGAGGAGCAGGTGTACGCTGACTTCGCCACCACCGACTCCCGTGAGGTGCAGACCGGCACCCTGTTCGTGGCGAAGCCCGGCGCGGTCACTGACGGCCACAAGTTCATCCCCATGGCGTTTGAGAAGGGCGCGACCCTGGCACTGGTCGAGCGTGAAGTACTCGACGAGCAGGGTGTGCCGTACCCGAGCATCCAGGTGCCCGATGTGGTGCTGGCGATGGGCGATTTGGCGCGCTACTCCATTGAGCAGATGCGTGCTCAGGGTGAGCTGACCGTTATCGGTATTACCGGTTCTGCCGGTAAGACCACCACCAAGGACCTTCTTGCCGCCATTTTCACCCCGGAGGGCCCGACCGTTGCCCCGGTCGGCTCCTACAACAGTGAGGTGGGTGTGCCCCTGACCGTTTTCCGTGCGGATGAGTCCACCCGCTACCTGGTCATCGAGATGGGCGCGGACCGTGTGGGCAACATCGAGTACCTGGCGAATATTGCGCACCCCGATCACGGTGCGATTCTGAAGGTTGGTACCGCGCACGCTGGCGAGTTCGGCGGTGTGGACAATATTGAGCGCACCAAGGGTGAGCTGGCTGAGGGCGTTCAGCCGACCGGTTCCCTGGCGCTGAACGCTGATGATGAGCGCGTGCTGCGCATGGCGTCGCGTTCGGTTGCCCCCGTTACCTACTTTGGCGTGGGCGAGAAGACTGACGCTAACGGTCAGCCCTACGAACGCTATGTGGCGGCGCTGAACCTGCGCACCACCGACGCCGGCTGCCCCGAGTTCACTCTGCGTCTGCCCGACGGTAGCGAGTACGAGATTTCCTCGCAGCTGATTGGTGAGCACCACGTGCACAACCTGCTGGCTGCGGCGACAATCGCCTACAACAGCGGTATTTCGGGTGAGAAGATTGCTCGCGCGCTCAACAAGGCGGCGGCAGCTTCGAAGTGGCGTATGGCTCGCACCGACCGTGCCGACGGCGTGACCGTCATTAACGACGCGTACAACGCGAACCCCGAGTCGATGGCGGCTGCACTGCGCACTCTGGCGCAGCTGGGCCGTACCGTTGACCCGGCGACCGGTCAGCCGCATCGCACCTGGGCTGTTCTGGGCGCCATGCTGGAGCTCGGTGACGCCTCCGTGGAGGAGCACGACCGCATCGGCCGCCTCGTGGTGCGCATGAACATTTCCAAGCTGATTGCTGTGGGTGACGAGACGAAGCCCATCTACAATGCGGCTCACCTGGAAGGCTCCTGGGGTAATGAGGCGACCTGGGTGAAGACCCCGGAAGAGGCAGAGCAGATTCTGCGCGCCGAGGTTCGCCCCGGCGACATTGTGCTCTTCAAGTCCTCGAATGGCGCGAAGCTCGGCATTCTGGGTGACCAGGTTGCTTTCGCTGAGTACACCTTCGGTGCTGAGGAAGAGCAGGCACCGACCTGGCTTTCTGCCGGTGATTTTGTTGAAACCACCGATTTGAGCGACCACCTTGCCGCTCACCTGGACGGCGCCGCTAACGGCGACCGTACCTCAACCGAACAGACCACGAACGAAGGGTAGCGCTTTATGATTACCGTGCTGATTGCTGGAATCTTCGGATTCCTCATCTCCCTCACCGCGCTGCCGGTGTTCATCAAGAAGATGAAGTCCCTCAAGCTTGGCCAGCTCATCCGTGAGGAAGGCCCGGCAGCCCACCAGCATAAGGCGGGAACCCCCACCATGGCGGGTCTGATTTTCATCCCCGCGGCGATTCTCGCCTACTTCTTGACCCTGGCGGTGAGCGCACTGCTCTTCGGTACCGCGCCGGTACCGACCGCTACCGCGTGGCTGACCATCGCCTTCACCCTGGGTATGCTCGGTGTGGGCGCGGCGGACGACATCATGAAGTTCCGCAATAAGGGCAACGAGGGTCTGACCGAGAAGCAGAAGACCATCGGTCTTCTAAGCGTGACCCTGCCCTTCGCGTACTTGGCGTTCCAGTTCCCGAACGAGTCGGGTGCTCGCCCGGCGTCGACCGCCATCTCTTTCGTGCGTGACCTGCCCATCGACCTGTTCGCGGCGGGTGCGGTCTTCGGCAGCATCCTGATGGTTGCGTGGATTACCCTCATCTCCCTGTCCGGCACGAACGCTGTGAACTTCACCGATGGTCTGGACGGCCTGGCTGGCGGCATCATGATGACCATCTTCTCCGGCTACCTGACCATCAGCATCTGGCAGTACGTGCACGCCTGCTCCGCTGGCGCCGGCACCGCCTGCTACGATGTGCGCGACCCCGGTTCGCTGGCGCTGATTGCCGCATCCCTGGTGGGTTCGCTGGCTGGCTTCCTCTGGTGGAACGTGTCGAAGGCACAGATTTTCATGGGCGACTCCGGCTCCCTGGCGCTCGGTGGCGCAATGGTTGCTTTCGCGCTGTTCACCCGCACCGAGCTGCTTCTGCTGGTCATCGCTCTGATCCCCGTGCTGGAAGTGTTCTCTGTGATCGTGCAGAAGTTCGTGTTCAAGACCAGCCGTAAGCGTTCGGTCGCGGCGGGGGAGAAGCCCCTGCACGCGCACCGTTACTTCCGTATGACCCCCTTCCACCACCACATGGAGAAGGTCGGCGTCAACGGCAAGTACTCAATTGATAAGCGAGGCATTGCCCCCGGTACTGTCAGCAGCGGCGAAGTGAACTCCGTATTCCGCCTCTGGGTTGTTAACGCCCTCTGCGTGCTCGTTGCCCTGGCGCTGTTCTTCGGTGACTGGTTCTCGCAGACTTCTGGAGTGATTCACTAATGTCAACTAATGAACAGCCGGATGCCGCTCGCATTGAGGCGAACGCCGCCGCTATTGCGGTGAACCCGGTGTATGAGAACGAGCGCCTCGCGGAGCTGACTCACTGGGGTGCCCCCTGGGCTAACCTGCGCGTGGTCGTGGTGGGCATGGGTACCAGCGGCGACGCCGTGACCGATGTGCTCGCCCAGCTGGGTGCGCATATCGTCGTCATCGACGGGGCTGATACCCCGGAGAAGCGTGAACGCATCGAGATTTACAAGAACGCGTATGGCCCGGTTGAGGGTCTGTTCGGTCCCGAGCACATGCGTGCGCTGCCCCTGGTGGACGGTCAGGAACCCGAGCTTGTGGTGACCTCCCCGGGTGTGCGTCCGGACCACCCGGTCATGCTGGATGCCTATGAGCGTCGCATCCAGATTTGGGGCGATGTGGAGCTGGCGTGGCGCCTGAATGAGCGCAGCGACCACCCGACCCCCAAATGGCTGTGCCTGACCGGTACGAACGGTAAGACCACCACCGTGGGCATGGTCGATTCCATCCTGAAGGCTGCCGGTAAGAAGTCTATTCAGGTGGGTAACGTGGGTATGCCCATCGTGTACGCCATTGCCGACGATGAGCCCTATGAGTTCTTCGCGGTGGAGCTGTCCAGCTTCCAGCTGCACTGGACCTACTCGATGTCCCCGTACGCTTCGGTGGTTCTGAATATCGCTGAGGATCACGTGGACTGGCACGGCTCCTTCGACGGCTACAAGGCTGATAAGGCGCGCGTGTACGAGCACACTCAGGTTGCCTGCATCTTCAACACCGACCACGTAGACACCCTGCGTATGGTCGAGAACGCGGACGTTATTGAGGGCGCTCACGCGATTGGTTTCAGCTCCACTGAGATGCCCGCCGTGTCGATGCTCGGCCTGGCTGAGGACATCATGGTGGACCGTGCCTTCTTGAAGAACCGTTATAACGAGGCGTACGAGCTGGCGGTTCTGGAGGATTTGGCTCCTGCGCCCGGTAAGATGCCCGCGAAGCACACCGTGGAGAACGCTTTGGCGGCTGCGGCGCTGTGCCGTGCGGCTGATATTGACCCGAAGGCTGTGGGCGCTGGCCTGCGTTCCTTCAAGACCGGTGCGCACCGCAACCAGCTGGTGGGTTACGCGAACGACATCATGTGGGTGAACGATTCGAAGGCTACGAATCCTCACGCCGCGAATGCATCGATGAGCGGCTACCCGTCGCTGGTGTGGATTGCCGGTGGCCTGTCGAAGGGTGTTGAGTACGATGAGCTGATTGCTGCTCATGCTCAGCGTCTGAAGGCTGTGCTGATTATCGGTACTGATACTGCGGCGTTGAAGTCGGCGTTGGCGACTCATGCCCCGCAGGTTCCGACCTACAATATGACCGCCGCTGTGGCTGATTCTTCGGACGGCATTGCCGTGATGAACGCGGCCGTTGCGAAGGCTGCTGAGCTGGCGCATCCGGGGGATACCGTGCTGATGGCTCCCGCGTCTGCTTCGATGGACCAGTTCAAGAATTATGCGGTGCGCGGTGATGCGTTTGCGAACGCTGTTGCCGCCCAGCTGGCAGACTCTTAGGACGTTGCCTGCAGGGGGCGGCTCGGGTGACCAGGACTTGGGTGACCGGGGTGCTTTCTGCGGGTTCTTCTCGGGGGTGGGATGGTAACGGTGTCCCACCCCTGAACCTTTTTCGTGTATTCGCCACGACGGATCCGTGGCAGTTGAGGCCTATAGGAGGGCATGTGAGTACCAGCGCATCTTCGGAGCGTTCGGCTTCTTTGGCGCGTTCGACCGCGAGTGGTCGTTGGGCGTCTTTGCGAGCCGGTTGGGAGGATTTCTCTGCGCCGTTCCGTGCTCGTGCCGATAGGCTGTACCGTCGTGGTCTGAAGGCTGACCTGTGGGATGTGCCGGTTATGTTGCTGGTCACCACCCTGGGTCTGGCTATTTTTGGCTGCATTATGGTGCTGTCGGCGTCGAGCGTGACCATGATTTCTCAGGGCCAGTCGCCGTTCTCGCAGGTTTCGTCTCAGGTCATGTTCTTGGTTCTGGGCGTGATTGCGATGGCGGGTATTACGCATATCCCGGTGGGGGTTTATCACAAGAAGTTTGTGGTGAACGCGATGCTGATTGCCGCGCTGGTCATGCAGCTTGCTGTGGTGGTCGTTGGCGTTGAGGTGAACGGTAACCGTAACTGGCTGAAATTCCCCGGCGGCGTGCAGATCCAGCCGTCGGAGTTTTCGAAGCTGGCGATTATTATGTGGCTGGCGTGGGTGTACAGCCGTCACGGCGATATTTCTCGCAGTATTTGGCGTACGCTGTTCCCCTCGATTTATGGTGTGGGTGCCTTGGTGCTGCTGATTATGCTCGGTGGTGACATGGGTACCGCCATGGTGTACGGCTTCATCTTTGTGGGCATGATGTGGCTGGCGGGTGCTTCTCGCAGTTCGCTGCTGAAGATTGGCGGCGCGCTTGCGGTGTTGGCGCTGGTGGGTGTTTTCAGTAGCGCGAACCGTGTGGCTCGTATTTTCGGTGTTTGGGGTTCGTGCACGAACGCTAACTGTGACCAGGCGAATTCTGGTGAGGTGGCGCTGGCTACCGGTGGTTTCTTGGGTGTTGGTCTGGGCCAGTCGCGTCAGAAGTACAACTACCTGGCTGAGGCGCATAACGACTATATTTTCGCCATTATTGGTGAGGAGCTGGGTCTGCTGGGTACGCTGGCGGTTCTGCTGCTGTATGTGGGTCTGGTGTATTGCGCGGTTCGTATTATGCTGCGCACTGCTGATCCGCTGGTGCGTTTGGCTACGGGCGGCATCATGATTTGGTTGACTTCTCAGGCGATTATCAATATGGGCATGGTGTCCCGTATTTTGCCGGTGATTGGTGTGCCTCTGCCGTTTGTGTCCTATGGTGGTTCGTCGCTGTTGTCCTCGTTGTTTGCGGCGGGTTTGTTGTTGGCGTTTGCGCGGCAGACTCCGTTGCGTGGCGCGACGGCACCGTCGAATATTGAGACGCAGAGCGTGCGTGAGGTTCGTCGTGCGAATGCTGATTGGAAGCGTCGTACGCCCTTGCAGGATATGCTGAATCAGGAGGAGGCTGCTCGTGCGGCTGCCGGTGGCCACCTGTTGAAGGAACATAATCCTTTGAAGATTGTTTTCGGCCCGGAGAGCACGTTGCGCCGCTGGTTGGGTTTTGCGCCGGATCAGCAGCGTGAGTTGGCTCGTATGGCTCGTGAGCAGCAGAAAGAGCAGGAGCGTCAGGCACGGGAGCAGCAGAAGGAACAGGAACGTCTGGCTCGCGAGGAGGCTGCCCGTGTGAAGGCGGAGCAGAAGGCCGAATCTCAGAAGCAGAAGGCTGAGGCTCAGAAGCGGAAGGCCGCACAGAAGCCCGCACCGCAGAAGGCAGCTCCGCAGAGGGCCTCCGCTCAGCCTCGTACCGGTCAGCAGGCTCGTGTTGCTCAGAAACAGGCCGTTGCGAAGCCTGCACAGAAGCCCGCTGGTCAGAAGCCTGCCGCACCGAAGCAGGCTGTACAGCAGCGCCCCGCTCAGTCTCGTGGCGCTCAGCCCCGTACTGCTCAGCAACCTGCCGCGCAGAAGCGAGTGCAGCAACCTCGCGGTGCTCAGCCCCGTACTGCTCAGCCTCGTAGCGCGCAGCACCGTCCGTCGGGTTCGCTACCTGCGGGTCTGCAGCCGCTGCATCCTGAAGATCGTCAGCGTCGTGCCCAGCGACAGGGTAATCCTCGACAGGGCGCTCAGCGTCAGG
This sequence comes from uncultured Rothia sp., assembly GCF_937976295.1. Taxonomy (GTDB): domain Bacteria; phylum Actinomycetota; class Actinomycetes; order Actinomycetales; family Micrococcaceae; genus Rothia. The sequence goes on from NZ_CALJRY010000158.1 coordinate 14,493, forward strand.
CGGCGCCGCGACAGGGCGCTTCGAAGAACGGCGCTCAGCAGGCGCAGCGTCCGGCTCAGGGCGCGGCTCGGAACTCCGCTCAGCGCGGCACCCGCAAGCAGGGCTAAACTCTGCGGATTGCTCTTCGTGAAGCCTGGGTTTCGGGGGTTGACATTCGCGGGGGCGGGTTGTAGTTCTTGCCTCTGCCCGTGATGAATATGTGCTGAATATGAGATAACGCCCTCGCCGTTGAGTCCTAGCTCAAAGGCGGGGGCGCTCTTTTGAACAGGTGCGATAGCGTAAAATGATGCTGTACCGATGTGTTGGGAGAAAGATCTATGACGAAGAAGGCGCCCTCTATAGTCTTCGCCGGTGGTGGCACTGCCGGTCATATTAATCCGATGCTCGCGATTGCGCGTGCAGTTCGTGACCTTGAGCCGAACGCTAAGATTCTGATGCTGGGCACCGCCGACAAGATGGAAGCCGAGCTGGTTCCGGCAGCTGGTTTCGATATTGAGTTCATTCCTCGCGCGGCGTTCCCCCGTAGCATTAACCGTGCCGCTTTCACTTTCCCCGCTAAGTTCTTTGGTGGCCTGTCGAAGACCCGCCGCATCCTCAAGGAAGCAGATGCAGATGTGGTCGTTGGCATGGGTGGTTATGTGTGTCCGCCGGCGTATTTGTCGGCGTTGAGCGCTAAGATTCCCGTGGTGATTCATGAGGCGAACGCGAAGCCCGGTTTGGCGAACCGTCTGGGTGGTACGTTCGCGAAGTTCACCGGTGTTGCGTTCCCTAACACTCCGTTCCCGCGCGCAACCCTGGTGGGTATGCCGATGAAGGATGAGATTGCCTACTTGAACCGTGAGGCGCACCGTTCGAAGGCTCGCCGTAATCTGGGTCTGGACCCGCAGAAGCCGACCGTGATTGTGACCGGTGGTTCGCTGGGGGCACAGAGCCTGAACAATGCGGTGGCGGCGTGCCGTGACCACTTTGCGGAGTGGGACTTTCAGATTCTGCATATTACCGGTAAGGGTAAGGCTGTTCTGGACGAGAATGGTGAGCCGTTGAGCGCGCCGAATTACCGTCAGATTGAGTTCAGCAACGGCATGCAGGATGTGTACGCTGCCGCTGATCTTCTGCTGGTGCGTTCGGGCGCGGCGACCGTCAGTGAGGTTGCTGCGGTGGGTGTTCCCGCGATTTTTGTGCCGCTTCCCATTGGTAATGGTGAGCAGGCTTTGAATGCTCGTTCTCTGGTTGAGGCGTCTGCGGCTCTGCTGGTGAAGGATGCAGAGGTCACCGGTGAGTGGTTTGCCCGTGAGATTCCGGCTCTTATGGCGAACCCGGAGGAGCTGGAGCGTATGGGCGCTGCGGCGTATGAACTTGGTATCCGTGACGCGGCACGCGTTATGGCTGAAGCAGTATTGAAGGCAGCTGAGAAGTAATGACTGAATTGATGAATCTTGAGATGGTGTTGCCGGCACCGCTGAACCCGCCGTTCCCTGAGCGTGCGAAGATGAGCGAGCTGGGTCGTGTGCACTTCATCGGTATTGGTGGCGCGGGTATGAGCGCTATTGCCACTCTGATGCTGCAGGCTGGTGTGACGGTGAGCGGTTCTGACCGTGCCGAGTCGGCTACTGTTGAGTCTTTGCGTGCTGCGGGTGCTCGTGTGGGTGTTCCTCAGCAGGCTGAGAACATTGTGGACGTTGATACCGTGGTGATTTCTACTGCGATTCGTGAGGATAACCCGGAGCTTGTTGCCGCTCGTGCGCAGGGCCTGCGTGTGCTGCATCGTTCTGAGGCGCTTGCCGCTGTGATGGGTGAGTCTCAGGTGGTTGCTGTTGCCGGTACTCACGGTAAGAGCACGACCAGCTCCATGATTTCTGTGATGTTTGATCAGCTGGGTGCGCAGCCGTCCTTTGCGGTGGGTACTGTGATTGCGGGTCGCGGCACGAACGCTCACCTGGGTGCTCAGGGTCCGGAGTCGATTTTTGTGGCTGAGGCTGATGAGTCGGACGGCTCGTTTGTGCGTTACCGCCCGGCTATTGCTGTGGTGACGAATGTTGAGCCGGACCACCTGGATTTCTATGAGACGGATGAGCGTGTCTTTGAGGCGTTCAATCGTTTTGTGGGTTCGCTGGCACCTAACGGTGTTGTGGTGACCTGTGCTGATGATGCGGGCGCGGCTGATTTGGCGGCTCGTTCTCGTGCGGCGGGCGTGCCCGTGGTGACGTACGGTGAGTCTACGGATGCTGACCTGCGCATTAGCGAGATTACTAGCGCGGGTTCTTCCTCTTCGTCGCACCTGTCCTGGTCATTTGAGTGCCGCGGTGTGCGTTATGAGGGTGAGCAGGATCTTGCTCTGAAGGTGCCCGGTATCCATAACCAGCTGAATGCTTCGGCGGCTTTTGCATCGGCGCTCATCTCTGGTTACGAAGCTGCCGATATTGCTCGCGCGCTGGCTGAGTTTGTGGGTGCTGACCGCCGCTTCACCCTGCGCGGTGAGGTTGCTGGCGTGAAGGTTTTCGATGACTATGCGCACCACCCGACCGAGGTGTTCCGTGCCCTGGAGACCGGCCGTACCGTGGCTGATGGCCACAACCTGTACGTGATTTTCCAGCCGCACCTGTTCTCGCGTACTCGTGAGTTCGCGAAGGAGTTCGCGGAGGCCCTGTCGATGGCTGACCGCGCTCATGTGCTGGATATTTACCCGGCTCGTGAGCTGCCGATTGAGGGTGTGACCAGTGAGCTGATTACCGGTGCTGGTTTCTCTGAGGTTCGTTACGCTACCGCTGAGGGCGCTATTGAGGATATTGTGGCCTGCGCTCAGGATGGCGACATTGTGATGACTGTGGGTGCTGGTGACGTGACCGCTTTGGGTGCGCGTGTGCTGGAGTCCCTGGAGATCCGTCACGGTGGCGAGTCGAAGAAGTCGGAGGCTTAGGCTGTGCCGATGAGTTCTGGTCTCTCTTCGGAGGGGCGTTCCTCCTCGCGCGCGCCGAAGGCTCCGCGTTCGCGTGCTCGTTTGCGTGCCCAGCAGGCGGCTGAGAATGCGCAGGTTGAGGTAGCACAAGCTGAGGCGGGACAGGCTAAATCTGTGCAGTCTCAGGCAGCCCAGCCTCAGGCAGCTCAGCCCCAGGCTGCAAAGACCGCAGAGGCTACCGAAGCTGTAAAACCTGCAGCATCCGCCAAGCCTGCCTCTTCTGAGGCATCTGCCGGTTCTGCTGTTGCGCAGTCTGCTACTCCTCAGTCTTCGAGCTCCGTTCGGCACATGCCGCGTAAGCCGGTGCATAAGGCGTCCGCTCAGCACGGTACCGATTCTTCGGCTCAGAAGAGGGCTGCGGCGGTTCATTCTTCGGCGCAGTCTTTGAAGGATTCGGTGCGTTCGGCGCTGATGACCGGTCGTACCGTGTCTGAGGTTGAGCATGCTCCCGAGCTGTTTGATGTTGAGGCGTTTGAGGATTCTTCGTCTAAGACTGCATCTGCTCAGGCCGCGTCCTCGCAGTCGGAGAAGAGCGTAGGAAAGGATAGCGGCAAGGGTTCTGGCAAGAAGTCGGTGCCCACCGTGGGCAAGGCGTCTTCCGGTTCTGCTGAATCTCGCGAAGAGTCTGCCGCTCCGAAGGCTGAAGAAAACGCCGACAAGAGCGCCGATAAGGCGGGGGAGAAGGCCGCTGAAGAGCCTCGACCCGCGAGCCGCTTTGGTCGTTGGCGTGCTGAGCGTGAGCAGCAGCGTGCCGCGGAGATTGAGAAGGAACGCGAGCGTGCGAGCCGTCAGGCTCAGCGTGAGCGTCTGCGTCAGGATCCGGGTCTGGACGGTCTGCGTGCTGAGGAGCGCCCCCGTAAGGAGCGTGCGCCTCTGACTCGTGCCCGTAAGCTGCTGTACACCGCCTCGGCGCTGGCTATTATTGCGGTGCTGTACGTGGTGCTGGTCTTCTTCTCGCCCCTGTTGGCGACTGAAAAGATTACGGTGCGCGGCGCATCCCTGCTGGAAACCAGTCAGGTGGAGCAGAAGCTGGAGCCTCTGCGCGGTGTTCCGCTCACTCGCATCGACGAGAAGAAGGTGCGTGAGCTGATCGGGCAGGATAACGTGATTCGTAGCGTGCAGGTGGAGAGCCGTCCGCCGCATGAGCTGGTGGTGACCCTGAAGGAGCGTACCGCGGTTGCGGTTGTGAAGCAGGGCGATACGTACCATACTGTTGATAGTGATGGTGTGAGCCTGCTGGAGTCGGCGACTCAGCCCGATACGTCGGTGCCGCTGGTGCGTTTCAGCGGTGATGACCCGAAGACTTCGGCTGAGTTCCGCACTATTTCTACCGCGCTTTCGGCGATGCCCTCTGAACTTCTAGCTCAGATTAAGGAAGCCAGCGCGACCTCAACCTCAAGTATCACTCTAACCTTGAGGGATAATACTACGGTGCAGTGGGGAACCGCTGAGGAGAGCGAGTTGAAGGCTAAGGTTCTTCTCTCCCTGCGCCAGGCTATTGCTAAGCGTGCTCAGGAGGAGAACTCTTCCGAGGCACAGACGCAGAAGGTGACCGTCTATGACGTGTCTGCCCCGCGCGTACCGGTGACCCGTTAGGGGAACCATTCAGGCGCTTTATCCTCCCTTTTTGTGTGAAATCTACAAAAAGAGGGGGTAATTGCGCTGTGTGACTAGGAACCAGCAAAAACAGTTTGGTATCCTAGCAGATAAAGTCATTCTTTAGAGGAAACCTTCAGGCTTAGATTAGGCTGCGGGTCTTCCGAAGCTGGAACACGGAACAATCGAGGAATACATGGACGCTGGAACTCCCCAGAACTACTTGGCAGTCATCAAGGTCGTTGGTATCGGCGGCGGTGGCGTCAACGCAGTCAACCGCATGATTGAGGTTGGTCTGCGCGGCGTTGAGTTCATTGCTATCAACACTGACGCTCAGGCTCTGCTGATGTCCGATGCAGACGTTAAGCTGGACGTCGGTCGTGAGCTGACCCGCGGTCTTGGCGCGGGCGCAAACCCCGAGGTTGGCCGTCAGGCAGCCGAGGACCACGCGCAGGAAATTGAGGAAGTCCTCAAGGGCGCAGACATGGTCTTTGTGACCGCAGGTGAGGGCGGTGGCACCGGTACCGGTGGCGCACCCGTCGTGGCACGTATTGCCCGCTCCCTCGGCGCTCTGACCATTGGTGTGGTGACCCGCCCCTTCACCTTCGAAGGCCGCCGCCGCTCCAACCAGGCTGAGACCGGTATCGCTGCTCTGCGCGATGAGGTTGATACCCTGATCGTTATTCCGAACGACCGACTGCTGTCGATTTCGGATCGCAACGTCTCCATGCTGGACGCATTCAAGTCCGCTGACCAGGTTCTGCTCTCCGGTGTGCAGGGCATTACCGACCTGATCACCACCCCCGGCCTGATCAACCTTGACTTCGCTGACGTTAAGTCCGTCATGCAGGGTGCAGGTTCGGCTCTGATGGGTATCGGCTCGGCATCCGGTGAGGACCGTGCCGTGAAGGCAGCTGAGCTGGCTATCGCATCGCCGCTGCTGGAAGCATCTATCGACGGTGCACACGGCGTTCTGCTGTCCATTCAGGGTGGCTCCGACCTGGGTCTGTTCGAGATCAACGAGGCTGCACGCCTGGTTCAGGAAGTTGCTCACCCCGACGCAAACATCATCTTCGGTGCGGTTATTGACGACGCACTGGGCGATGAGGCTCGCGTGACCGTGATTGCTGCTGGCTTCGATGCAGTGAACCCGGAGACCAACTCCAACGCTTCCACTGCTGCGGCTACTCAGGCTCAGCGCACCCAGGCATCCTTCGGCGGTTCCACCGCTGCGGCTGCTCCGGCTGCTAACGGCTACGGCTACAACGCACCCGCTGCTGCTCCGGCTTCCACCGGCGCTGCTGGCTTCGACGTTGACCTTCCCCCGGTTGTGGAGGAAGCTCCGGCTCGCCGCGACACCCTGGACGTCCCTGACTTCCTGAAGTAGTCTGCCCGGCTGTGAACGCCTCGGTGTTGAAACGCCTCGGTGTTGCACGGCTGAGAGTCTTATGAGGCTATAGGGGAGCTGAGAAACACGCACATTGTGCTGTTCTCGGCTCCCCTTTGCTATACCCGTCGTTCTACCCGCTGACATCTGATGAAGGAATAAGACGATGAGCGATAATCCCACAACTTCGCTACTTGCTGCTGCCGATACCCACACCCTGGGTCCCTGGCGTGTGCGGGTGGGCTTCACCTCCCGCGCGGCGGGCAACCTGGGCCTGCACGTGGACGATGAGCTCGGCGGCGGTATGGACGCCTCCCTGGTGCGCACCCTCAACCACCGTGCCGCCCTGGAGGAGGCGCTGGGTACCGACCCGTTCTTCTACCTGAACCAGGTGCACGGCGTGCAGATTGCCTACCCGGAAGATTACGCGGTGGAATCCTACGCGCCCGGTGCTCCGCAGGAGCGTACGGTTGAGCGTGCCCGCGCGGTGCTGGAGAACTCGCCGGTCGCCGATGCGGCGATTAGCTGTGAGGGCGTACCCCTGGCGATTATGGTTGCCGATTGCATCCCCGTGGTGTTGGTGGGCGAAACCGCGGAGGGCGCCAAGCCGATTCTTGCGGTGGCTCACGCGGGCCGCCGCGGTCTGCTCGACGGCGTGCTCCAGCAGACCGTGGCTCGGATGCGCAAGCTCGGTGCGCAGTCCATTACTGCGTGGCTGGGCCCGAGCATCTGCGGTAGCTGCTACGAGGTGCCCGAGGCGATGCGCACCGAGTCCACCGAAGTGATTCCGCAGGTGCACGCGGTGACCAGCCAGCAGACCCCCGGCCTGGATCTGCCCGCCGGTGCCCGCGCCGTGCTGGAAGAGGCGGGCGTGCAGGTGAACATGGACTGTGCGCAGTGTACGTTTGAGGAGCCTGAGGTGTATTCGCATCGCGGGTTCACGAACCGCGGTGAGAAGCCGGGTCGCATCGCGGGTCTGGTGTGGCTTGAGAAGACGGCGGAGCCTGCCGCGTAGAGGCGCTGGAGGAGAGAAAAGATGTCTGAAATGAATGTAGAAGAACAGAACCTGCACTACGCTCCCGAACGCGCCGAGCAGCTGCTGCAGAATTACCGCCGCGTGCTTGAGCGTATCCGCGCCGCGGAGCAGGACCACAGCGCCGTGCGTACCGAGGCGAGCGCCCCGGTGCAGCTGGTGACGGTCACGAAGTTCTTCCCCGCCTCCGACGCGGCGGCGCTACTGGATGGGGGAGTGACCCTCTTCGGTGAGAACCGCGACCAGGAGGCGAGCGCGAAGGCTCGTGAGCTTGCCGCCTACTGCGCCCAGCGTGAGGTGCAGCCCCCGCACTGGGCGTTTATTGGCCAGCTGCAGACGAATAAGGCGAAGTCCGTGGTCAAGTACGCCTCCAGCGTGCATTCGGTGGACCGCCCCTCTCTGGCGGACGCGCTGGCGAAGGCGTACGCGAACCAGCTGGCACGCTTCGAGGCGGGGGAGGCGCCCGCACCCGCGGCAGCGGAGCAGGGCGCGCTGACCTGCCTGGTGCAGGTGTCCCTGGCGGAGGTCGCGACGGCTGGGCACGCCGCTGAAGGCGCGCGCGGTGGTACGAGCGCCTCCGAGCTGCTGGAGCTGGTGGAGCGCATCGAGAACCACGAGCATCTGCGCTGCGGTGGCGTGATGGCGGTGGCGCCGCTGGGCATGGACCCGGATGAGGCCTTTGAGAAGCTCTACGGTTTGGCGTCGCTGGTGCGTGAGCAGGTGCCGCACGCGACTGAGATTTCTGCCGGCATGAGCGGGGATTTGGAGGCGGCGGTGCGTTGGGGCTCGACCTGCGTGCGCGTGGGTAGCGACATCATGGGTCAGCGCCCGGCAATCTAGCCTGCGCAAACACGCTACGCGCCGTGCGTTGCCCTTTGGAGCTCTGAGCTGCTGTAGACGCAGACCGCCGGCATAATTATCGGTGCCCTTGACCGCCTGCGCGGGGTAGGCGCTGGTAATATATACATGCCGGTGCATGGCGTACCGTTACGCACACACCTTCTGATGACGCACTACGGCAGAACCTGTACACCACCAACGCGAAAGAACAGCGAGAGAATCATGGCGAAACAAAGCCGTCTGGCGGGTTTCCTCGGCCTGGAACGATACCAGGACGCTGAGGCGACGCCGGAAGAATCCCCGCAGGCTGTGCAGGCTGACTCCCGCCGGGAGGCAAACGCCTCCGCAGGGCGGGCTGCGACCGCACAGAAGACCGACAGCTCTCACAGGCTCTCAGCGCTGCCTGGCTCGGCGCAGTACAGCGTCGCCGAGTCGCATGCCGGGTCTCAGGGCGAAACCTACCACCTGCAGGACGAACCCGCCTATACTGAACAGGAAGAGTACCTGCAGGCTGAAAGCTACGATGACGGTACAGAAACCGAGTATCTGGACGCAGAAGAATCTGCCGACGGACGAGCAACCGTAGATGCAGCGGCATACGCCACCGCTCATACACCTGAAACCACAGCTGATCTGGCGGAAACCGAGCAGACTTGGGACGATGCCAGCGCAGACAATTGGGAGGACACCCCGGTGCCGAATACCGAATACACCGAGCAGTACGCCGAGACGTACTCTAACGACGGCTACTACGACCAGGGCTACGAGCCCGAAGAAACCAACGGATACACCTACGGTTACGAGGAAGAAGAGGACGAATTGCGTCGCATCACCACTATCCACCCCCGCTCCTACAATGACGCAAAGATCATTGGCGAGGCATTCCGCGAGAACATCCCCGTGATTATGAACGTGGAAGAAATGCCTGACGCAGACGCAAAGCGCCTGGTGGACTTCGCATCCGGTCTGGCATTCGCGCTGGAGGGCCGCATTGAGCGCGTCACCGCTAAGGTGTTCCTGCTGACCCCCTCCAACCTGGAGGTTCTGGGCGTGGCTAATTCCGAGGTTCCCGCCGGCTTTGAGACCGACGGCGAATTCCCCTTCGACCAGGGCTAAGGACTGATAGATGGGTTATATTTTCGCCCTCATTACGATCGTTGTCTACGTTCTCTACATTGCGATGCTGCTGCGCATGCTCTTTGACTGGGTGCGCATGTTCGCACCGGAGTGGCGACCCAAGGGCATTGTGTTGCTCTTCGCCAGCGGCGTGTACGCGGTGACTGACTGGCCGATGAACCAGCTGCGCCGCCTGATTCCGCCGGTTCGTGTGGGTAACGTTGCGTTGGATACCGGCTTTCTGATTCTGATTGTTCTGCTGTCTCTGCTGCTGAGCATCATGATGCGGTTGACCGCGACCTTCTCTTAAGCGTCTGCCTCGCTCGGAGAGGACAACTCAAGAGCTAAAAACGATAGACCCCCGCCTGCCTGACCCGTTCACGGGTTGAGGGCAGAGCGGGGGTTTTCTGCGTTTAGGTTCTTGCCCGGGTTCTGCGCCTAGGTTCGGTGCCTGGGCTTTGCATCTGAGTTTTGCGCTGGTGTTCTGCCTGGGGGAGTGCCAAAAGGGGAGCATCAAAATGCCTTCTCGAAAACCTTCTCGAAATGCACCGCAGGGCAGAAAACGCACGGGGGATAGCGGGGACTAGGGCGGATAGTAGACGTGGGGAATCCCACCCTTGCGCCGAGCGCATATTTTGCTGTTCAACCGACATATAACCGGGCACAGAAACCAAAGAATAGTAGAATTGGTGCCAACGACTGCATCGCGGAATAGCCATGCCCTGAATCGTCGGGACCCTGATTTATTCGGGTCGTGACCTATCCGGCTGGTGGATCGGCGGCACTCAACTTCATCACCAAACCCCGTAGGGATACCTAGAGGAGAAGCCCATGGCAATCACCCCTGAAGACCTGATCACTAAGAGCTTCAAGATCGTGACCGAAGAGTCCGGTTACGACCGCAACGAGGTCGACGACTTCCTGGACGAGCTCGTTGTCGAACTGCGCGCACTCTACTCCGAGCGTGACGCCCTGGAGCGCCAGGTTGAGCAGCTCTCTGCAAACGCACCCGATTCCCCGGCGGCAGCGGTAGCACCCGCACAGTCCTCGGCGGCATCGGCTGCACCTCAGGATGCGGCGGCACTGCTCGCCATGGCTCAGAAGGTTCACGACGACTACGTGGCACAGGGCGAGAAGGCTAAGGCTGAACTGCTCGAAGAGGCAGAGAAGAAGGCAGACGCTATTGTGAGCGAAGCTCAGCAGCAGCGCGAAGAGGTTCTCTCTCGCCTCACCGACGAGAAGGAAGAACTGGAGATTGCTGTTGAGGCTCTGCGCGGCTTCGAGAGCCGCTACCGCTCCAAGCTGCTGCAGCACCTGGACGCTCAGGTTCAGGAGCTGAAGAACCTCAAGTCCATCGAAGCTTCCGCATAAAATCGAGGCTTCCGCATAAATCAGCGTGCCTGAATAAGCTAATAACCACGCTAAAGTAACGGTGCTAAGCTAACGACGCTTTGAGGCGTATGCCGCCCGGATTCTTTCTCTTCCACCGCTATTCACCGGGGAAGATTGAGAGAACCGGGCGGTATTCTCATGCCCGCCCGGCACGGCCTAAGAACCCAGCATGCGAAGCGGGGGAGAGCATCCGCGAAATCACCTCCGAATACTCGATGCGCTACCCCGATTTGCTAAGCTAGAGGGGCACTATCGAACGGTACCGCACCAGGTTTGCGTTCGGGCGCGTAGCAACCGGCACAGACTAGAGGAGAGCTATGACCAACACCCCCAAGACCGCTGAATCCTCAGTCTCACAGGCAACCGGTAACGCCGCCGAAAAAACCGCTGGACGCCGCGTGCGCATCCTGTCCGGACGCTCCGCGGGTATCCTCGCGCTCGTGCTCGCCGCCGTCGTGTTTGCAATCGACCAGGGCACCAAATACCTGGTCGTTACTCAGATGCAGTTGGGGGAGCGCATCACCGTCATTGACGGGCTTCTGTGGTGGTACTCGATTCGTAACTCCGGCGCCGCATTCAGCATGGGTGAGAACGTCACCTGGGTCTTCACCCTCGTCATGGTCGCCGCCGCGGCTGTTGTACTCTACCTGCTGCGCCGCACCCGCGCGCTGTCCTGGACCCTCGCGCTGGGCGGTCTGCTCGGCGGTATCTGCGGCAACCTTTTCGACCGTCTTTTCCGTGAGCCCGGCTTCGGTTCCGGCCACGTGGTCGACTTTATTTCCGTGCCGAACTTCGCGATTTTCAATATTGCAGACTCCGCAATCTGCGTGTGCATGGCAGTCATTGTGCTGCTGAATTTCAAGGGCCTGAACCTCAACGGCACCCGCGTGCAGGCACCCGCTGACGAAACCCCGGCAGGCGATGAGAACGCGGCAGAGAAGAGCGCCAAGTAGCCACCCTGACGATTACCCCTATAGACTTTCGCACACAGACACCCCTTTACACACAGACAGCCCAGACAATAGCAAACACCACCCGAAGGAGAGCCGCATGAGCGAAACCACCGCCGCCGCCGAAGAATCGGCACGCATCCGCGCCGAATTCACCGTTGAAGGCGCGCTTGCCGGTATGCGCCTGGACGCCGCGCTCGCCGGTGCCCTCGACGCGCCGCGCACCCGCACCTCCGGGTGGATTCGTGACGGCCACGTGAGCGTGACCAACAACGGCAAGGCCGTGAAAATCGGCAAGTCTTACAAGCTTTCGGCAGGGGACGAGGTCGTTGTGGATGCGCCCGCACCGCGCGATCTGGCGGATATCCGCCCCGAGAAGGTGGACGGCTTCCGCATCGTGCACCTGGACGACGACATCGTTGTGGTGGACAAGCCCGCAGGCGTGGCGGCACACCCCTCGCCCGGCTGGCACGGCCCCACCGTGATCTCTGCGCTCATGGGCGAGGGCATTTCGGTTGCTACCTCCGGCGCGGCAGAACGCCAGGGCATCGTACACCGCCTGGACGTGGGCACCAGCGGCCTGATGGTCGTCGCCCGCAGTGAGCGCGCCTACACCGAACTCAAGCGAGCCTTCAAGGAACGCACCGTGGACAAGGTCTACCACACCCTCGTGCAGGGCCTGCCCGACCCGCTGCGCGGCACCATTGACGCACCCATCGGCCGCCACCCCGGCAACGAATGGAAGTTCGCCGTGGTCGAAGACGGACGCAACTCCATCACCCACTACGATGTGCTCGAAGCCTTCGGCCCCGCATCGCTGGTGGAGGTGCACCTGGAAACCGGACGCACCCACCAGATTCGTGTGCACTTCTCCGCGCTGCGCCACCCCTGCTGCGGCGACCTGACCTACGGCGCCGACCCGCGCTTTAGCGCCGAGCTGGGTCTGACCCGCCAGTGGTTGCACGCGCACCGCCTGGGCTTCAATCACCCCGGCACCGGCGAGCGCGTGACCTTCACCAGCGAGTACCCGCTCGACCTGTCCTACGCGCTGACCGCCCTGCGCGAGGGTAAGGTTCAGCTCGGCTAGGTAACTCGGCTAGACAGCTCGGTCAGCTATAGCCGCTTGCCGCACACAGCTTCACATTCACCGCCCATCCTCCAGCCCACACCTCCAGGAGATTTCCGTGGCAACCAAAGAATTTACGCACCTGCACGTGCACACCGAGTACTCCATGCTCGATGGTGCCGCGCGCCTGGGTGACCTGTTCACCTACGCTCAAGAACTCGGCATGAAGTCCATGGCGACCAGCGACCACGGCTTCCTCTTTGGTGCCTTCGACTTCTGGCGCCAGGCTAAAGCGCACGACATCAAGCCCATCATCGGTGTGGAGGCGTACCTGACCCCCGGTACGCACCGCACCGACCGTTCGCGTGTGCGCTGGGGCGACGGCTCCCGCGACGACGTCTCCGGCGGTGGCGCGTACACCCACATGACCATGTGGGCTGAAACCACCGAGGGCATGCACAACCTGTTCCGTGCCTCCTCGATTGCGTCGCTGGAAGGTCAGCTGTACAAGCCGCGCATGGATCGTGAGGTGCTGCAGACCTACTCGAAGGGTCTGATTGCCACCACCGGTTGCCCCTCCGGTGAGGTTCAGACGCGCCTGCGCCTGGGCCAGTTCGACGAGGCGCTCCAGGCGGCGAGCGACTTCCGCGATATTTTCGGTAAGGACAACTTCTACTGCGAGGTCATGGACCACGGCCTGGACATTGAACGCAACGTCCAGGAGGACCTGCACCGCCTCGCCAAGAAGCTGAACCTGCCCTTCGTCGCCACCAACGACCTGCACTACACCCGCCAGGAAGACCACACCGCCCACGCGGCGCTGCTGTGCGTGCAGTCCGGCTCGACCCTCACCGACCCCAAGCGCTTCAAGTTCGATGCGGATAACTTCTACCTGCGCTCGGCAGAAGAAATGTATGCCCTGTTTGGCGATATTCCCGGCGCGTGCGAGAACACCCTCGAAATCGCTGAACGCTGCAACGTGGAGTTCAACACCAAGGCGAACTACATGCCGAACTTCCCCGTGCCCGAGGGCGAAAACGAGGAATCCTGGTTCGTGAAGGAGGTCGAGAAGGGCCTGCACTACCGCTTCCCGCAGGGCGTTCCTGACACCGTGCGCAAGCAGGCAGAGTACGAGGTGGGGGTTATTACCTCCATGGGCTTCCCCGGCTACTTCCTCGTGGTCGCCGACTTTATCAACTGGGCGAAGCGCAACGGTATTCGCGTGGGTCCCGGCCGTGGCTCCGGTGCAGGCTCCATGGTCGCGTACGCGATGCGTATTACCGACCTGAACCCGCTCGAGCACGACCTGATCTTCGAGCGATTCCTCAACCCGGACCGCGTCTCCATGCCCGACTTCGATGTGGACTTTGACGATCGTCGCCGCGGCGAAGTCATCGACTACGTGACCGAAAAGTACGGTGAAGAGAAGGTCGCGCAGATCGTCACCTTCGGCACCATTAAGGCGAAGCAGGCGCTCAAGGACGCCTCCCGCGTGATGGACCAGCCGTACTCGGTCGGCGAGCGCCTCACCAAGGCGATGCCGCCGGACGTCATGGGTAAGAACATTGCCCTGGCGAACGTGTACAACGAAGAGGATAAACGTTACGCCGAGGCGGCAGATTTGCGCGCCCTCATTGAGGACCCGGTCGATAAGATTTACGGCCAGGTGTTCGAAACCGCGAAGGGCCTGGAGGGTCTGAAGCGTCAGTGGGGCGTGCACGCTGCGGGCGTGATTATGTCCAGCAAGGACCTCGTGGACGTGATCCCCGTGATGCGCCGCGAGGCCGACGGCCAGGTCATTACCCAGTTCGATTACCCCACCTGTGAGGGTCTGGGCCTGATCAAGATGGACTTCTTGGGTCTGCGTAACCTCACCATCATCTCTGATGCGGTGGAGAACATTAAGGCTAACCGAGGCATTGACCTGGACCTTGAGTCCCTCTCGCTGGATGACCCCGAATCGTACCGTCTGCTGGCGCGCGGTGACACCCTCGGCGTGTTCCAGCTCGATGGCGGCCCGATGCGCTCGCTGCTCAAGCTCATGGAACCCGAGGAGTTCGAGCACATTTCGGCAGTGTTGGCGCTGTACCGTCCGGGCCCGATGGGTGCGAACTCGCATACCAACTACGCTCTGCGTAAGAACGGTAAGCAGGAGATTGAGCCGATTCACCCCGAGCTGGAAGAGCCGCTGAAGGATATTCTGGACACCACCTACGGCCTGATTGTGTATCAGGAGCAGGTTATGGCGATTGCTCAGAAGGTCGCGAACTACACTCTGGGTGAGGCAGACTTGCTGCGCCGTGCGATGGGTAAGAAGAAGAAGGCGGAGCTGGATAAGCAGTACGCTACCTTCCACGACGGCATGATTTCTAACGGCTACTCTGAGGGCGCTATTAAGGCGCTCTGGGACATTCTGCTGCCGTTCTCTGACTACGCGTTCAACAAGGCGCACACGGCCGCGTACGGTCTGGTGTCCTACTGGACTGCGTACCTGAAGGCGCATTACCCGCAGGAGTACATGGCTGCGCTGCTGACCAGCGTGGGCGATAACAAGGACAAGCTCGCGCTGTACCTGAATGAGTGCCGCGCCATGGGCATTACCGTGCTCGCACCGGATGTGAACGAGTCCACCCTGACCTTCGCCCCTGTCGGTGACGATATCCGCTTCGGTATGGGCGCGATCCGTAACGTGGGCGCGAACGTGGTCGAAGGCATGATTGCCGCCCGCGAGGAGAAGGGCCGCTACGAGTCTTTCAACGACTTCCTGAAGAAGGTGCCGCTGCAGGTGTGCAATAAGCGCACCATCGAATCGCTCATTAAGGCGGGCGCTTTCGACGACCTGGGCCATACGCGCCGTTCGCTGTCCCTCATTCACGAGGCGGCAGTGGACGCGGCCGTGGCGGTCAAGCGTAAGGAGGCGGCGGGTCAGTTCGATCTCTTCGGCTCCCTCGGCATGGATGACGCCCTGGGCGATGAGCTGACCGTGACCATTCCTGATGTTCCTGAATGGGACCGCCGCGAGAAGCTGAACTTTGAGCGCGACATGCTGGGCCTGTACGTTTCGGACCACCCGCTGCGTGGCCTGGAGCGTGCGCTCTCGGATGCTGCAAGCCATTCGGTGCACGACATTATCGGCGAAGACTCGCACGTGCGCGACGGCGAAACCGTCACCATTGCGGGTATGCTCACCGGCGTTTCGCGCCGTATCGCCAAGTCCAGCGGTAACCAGTACGCCTCCGTGGAGCTGGAAGACCCCTCGGGCGCAACCATTACGGTCATGTTCTTCTCCCGCGCCTACGAGACGATGGGCGCCGCCCTGGCGGACGACCTCATCTGCTCGATTCGTGGCCGCGTGCAGCGCCGCGACGACGGCAGCGTGAACATGAGCGCCCAGGAACTGCAAATCCTGGAAATCAGCGATGACGGCCGCGCCGCACCCATCACCATCGTGGTACCCGAGTACCTGGTGACCGAGGCGAACCTGAAGGAGCTGAAGGAGACCCTGCGCGACCACAAGGGCACCGCGGATGTGCGCATGCTCGTGCGTACCCGCGATAAGGAGCAGCTGGTGCTGCTGGACCCGAGTGTGCGCGTGGAACCGAACCCGAGCCTCTTCGGTGAAATCAAGACGATTTTCGGTCCGAGCTGCATTCGACGCTAACAACGTGCGCTAACAACGCATACTAACAACGCCCCCATGAGGGGAACGACAGGGTGGATTCTGCATAGCAGAGTCCACCCTGAGCGTATATTCACTCACAACATACGGTGTATCCGCTGTATATCACGGTAGAATAGGTATAAATATTCTTGAGCGCTGTATACGCGGGCGCTAGCGCCCAGCCAAGGAGAAACGAATGTACTGCCCCTATTGCAAGCACACCGACTCGCGCGTGGTGGATTCCCGCACCACCGATGACGGCGCCGCAATTCGCCGCCGCCGCCAGTGCACCTCCTGCGCTCGCCGCTTCACGACCGTTGAAACCACCACCATTTCGGTGATTAAGCGTTCCGGCGTGACCGAGCCCTTCGACCGTTCGAAGATTGCCGCCGGCGTGCGTAAGGCATGCCAGGGCCGCCCCGTGGGTGAGGACGATTTGGCGAAGCTCGCCCAGGAAGTTGAGGAGCTGATTCGTGCCCGCGGCCTGGCGGAGATTAACGCGCACGAGGTGGGTCTGACCATCCTGGAGCCGCTGTCGAAGCTGGACGCGGTCGCCTACCTGCGTTTTGCGAGCGTGTACCAGGCGTTTGAGAACCTTGAAGACTTTGAGGAGGCGATTGCGCGTCTGCGTGAGGACCGCATCGCCCAGTAAATTTCTAAGCAAGTAGCTAATGAGCTCAGCCGCCGCTATATGAGCGGCGGCATACAGAAAGGGGCTGTTCCCGAGATAACTATCTCAGGAACAGCCTCTTGAGCTGTAGCTACACTTTACGCTTCGCCGCGGCGCTTACGCTCAGGCAGCATGCCGCCAGCCCACAGTGCCGCACCCACAATACCGGCGTTATTGCGCAGGGCAGCCATGACCATGGGGGTACGAATCTGATCCTCAAAGTAGGGCATGAACTTCTCCGGGTTCTTGGAGATGCCGCCGCCGATGATGAACAGGTCGGGGGAGAAGAGCATCTGAACGTGCTCGAAGTAGCGGTACAGGCGCTTGCCGTACTTCTTCCAGGACAGCTCGTGCACCTCACGCGCGCGAGCGGAAGCCTGAGACTCGGCGTTGTGGCCGTCAATCTCCAGGTGACCCAGCTCGGTGTTCGGGATCAGCTTACCGTCGTTGATGAGGGCGGAGCCGATGCCGGTGCCCAGGGTGATGACAGCGATCAGGCCGTCACGGTTACGGCCCTGACCGTAGGTTGCCTCAGCCAGGCCTGCTGCGTCAGCGTCGTTGAGGCCGTAGACGGTGCGGCCGTCCAGCGCCTCGCTCATGACCTGCTCCAGGTCGGTGTTAATCCAGGAGTCGTCCACGTTCGCTGCGGAGAAGACCATGCCGTTCTTCACCACTGCGGGGAAGTCGATGCCGACAGCGGACTCGGGGTCCGGCGCCAGGTCGCGGCCCTGCAGCTCGTCGACGACGCGGCGTACAACCTCAGCCACAGCGGCGGGGGTTGCGGGCTTGGGGGTGTCGATGCGGAAGCGGTCGGACACGAGGTTGCCGGTGCGCAGGTCGACGATGCCGCCCTTAATGCCGGTGCCTCCAATGTCCACACCAATCTGCAGGTCCTTGGGGGTGGGTGCGGGCAGTTCGGTGATGACGCCGGGTTCTGCGTAATCGCTCATGGTTTTCTCTCTTTCGCCCCGCCTACTGCCGTGTAACCTAAGGGAGCGGGCGGGTTTGTTAGTGGGTGAACTGATATAAAAGTGAGGTGCTGGGTTCGTACCTGCACAAGTCGTACCTGCGGGGCAGGAAACCCAGAGGTCTGTGCTTTAGGGCAGGGTGAGGATGTCCGCGCCGTCAGCGGTCACCACGAGGGTGTGCTCGAACTGTGCGGTGCGCTTGCGGTCGCGGGTGACCACGGTCCAGTCGTCATCCCACAGGTCCCATTCGATGGTGCCGAGGGTCAGCATGGGCTCGATGGTGAAAATCATGCCCTCACGGATCTCGGTGTCGTAGGCGGGCGCCGCATCGTAGTGGGGGATGATGAGGCCCGAGTGGAACTCACGACCCACACCGTGACCGGTGTAGTCGCGAACCACGCCGTAACCGAAACGTGCCGCGTACTTCTCAATGACGCGACCGATCACGTTGATCTGGCGGCCCGGCTTCACAGCCTTAATCGCACGGTTCAGGGACTCCTCGGTGCGCTCCACCAGCAGGCGGGACTCTTCGTCTACATTGCCGATGAGCAGGGTCTTGTTGGTGTCGCCGTGCATGCCGTCCAGGTATGCGGTGACGTCCAGGTTGAGGATGTCGCCGTCCTCCAGCACGGTGGAGTCCGGGATGCCGTGGCAGATGACCTCGTTCAGGGAGGTGCACACGGACTTGGGGTAGCCGCGGTAATCCACGGTGGAGGGGTACGCGCCGTGGTCGCAAATGTACTCGTGGACCAGCACGTCAATCTCGTCGGTGGTGGTGCCGGGCACGCAAATCTTGGATGCTTCAACGATGGCGCCTGCCGCGATCTTGCCGGCTGCGCGAACCCGCTCAACTTCCTCAGGGGTGTACATGTTCGAGTCGTTACCCTCGTTGGCGGTGGGCTTACCCACGTACTCGGGGCGAACAATGTGCGAGGGGACCGGGCGCATGGGAATAAAAATAGAAATAAATACTTTCTTAAAAAATTATCTCTCTCAAAAGCTACAGAACTATGTATCTGGATGCCTTCAAGTGATACTACCACCCAACAGCTTACAGTAATAGCTGTAGGAGATAGTAAAACAGTTTCAGATGCACAATTAGACAAACTCATTACGTACTTCTTACAGAAAAAAGAAGCCTTCGA
>NZ_CALJRY010000159.1 GCF_937976295.1 uncultured Rothia sp.
CTTTACACCCCGGAAAACTACGCTCAGGTAGAGCTGACGGAGGCGATCGTTAAGCATGATCGCATTGAAAACCTGTGGGTAATCCCCTCAAGCTATGGCGCATTGGATGCAGCAGAGAATAATCTAGATGGATTTGCCCGCGTCACTGCGGTACAGATGAAAATCATCAACCACCTTCCTCAGATTCTTCCTGATCTCGATTTTGTCATTATCGACACGCGCCCGACCTTGGGGGTGCTGACCGATAACGCTCTGGTGGCGGCAGATTACGCAATCCCGATTTGCGCCCCTTATGGCTCAGCCTTCTCAGGTGCCGTCTCCCTGGTGGATCGTGTCGAAGATCTGCACGAATACGCAGCCGGCATGATTCGCGTCAAGGTGGCACCGTGGATTCTGGCTGATTGGCCCGGAGGCAAGACCCCCGGAGAGGAAGCACAGGATTTGCTCGCATACCTGGAATCGGCAGAAATTGACCACTTTGCATCAAAGCTGATCAGCTCCAAGGAGTCCTCTAAGGTGCCGCTAAATGACGAGGTTCCTGCTGTCGTAGGAAAGCCCAACGTTCCCTTCTCCCAGGGTGTTTTCGCCCTGGTCGATGAAATGTTGAATCGCTGGGTGGGCAATAATTTTGAGCTAAAGAAGATGGAGTAAACGATGGCTGGTAAGACTGCAAAGACTAACGCCTTCGCAAAAGCGGAAGCACGCGCTAAGAAGACCGCCAAGAGCAAGGCAGCCTTGGATAAAGCCACCCTTGCCGCTGCTCCACGGAAGACCAATGAGAGGGCAGTGGTTCACAAGAAGGCAAGCGTGCGTCAGCGCACCTATCCCGAGGAATTTGCACACCTGGACACCTTGCCTAAGATTCTCCGCTGCCAGTGCCGAAAGATCCTCGATGACCGGGGGCACCTGGTCGAGGTCCCTCGAGCCGAATGCACCTGTGAAGCTCGAAACTGGAACCGCACCTGCCTTCATATTGACGTTGATGCTTTGCAGATGCTCGAGGATCTGCGCGATACCGAGGAGCGGGTTGTCGGTGTTCGAATGCCGCTCCAGTCGTACATGCTGGCAGCATTTCGCGCATTCCTTCCGACTCGAGAGGAAGGAATCGAATACGCTGCCGCTCTTCAGCAGCACATGGAGCCTGGCGAGAAGCCCGAGAGCCCTAAGACTCTGGGGCGAGAAATGCGCTGGCCGCAGGATGTGGCGCAAGCCTGCCGGCATGAGGCACGGCGAGTATATGCGTCCGGGCGAGGCAAGGGACAGGTTATGGTCCCGGCGTCATGGTACTACTCCACGGCAATCCGCAAGTTTGTTGATGACCGCCTTCAGTTGCTCAAGGCCTAAGAAAAACAGCCTGTTTTGAATGAGTTTATTACACTCTTCAAAGCAGGCTGTTTCTTGTATTCACTAGGGGATAAGGGCGTTTTAGTATATACTGAGTGTTGTAAATTTTACTGCAAATCTCACCCCAGTTTGGAGTGTTTTTAAATGGCTACCACCGAACTTTTCGGGAGCGTCTCTGAAGTTCTGCTCCCCACACACGGGGGAGTTAGGTACACAGAATCTGGACGGACATTTGTCTCAGGAGTGCTAACCGCAGCCCTGCAAGAGAGGCTTAAAGCTCCCCGAGTTCTGCTCGTGGAGGTGCTCAGTCGATCGGATGAAGACCTGCAGCAGATCCGCGGGCGCGCAAAGACCCTGAAATCTGTACCGGTACCTCCGCAGATTCTCAAGCCGGCGGTTTTTCCGGAAGTTACCCTCGATGATGGCAGCGTCATTAGGGCAGCTGGGTACCCCCTCAACGGTGAGCTGCTTTCTGAAATCCCTGATCTGACTGCCCGATTTGGTGTGCGCGCCGCTAACGCGCTGCTAATCAGTCTGGTTGAAAGCGTTGTGAAGCTTCCGGTGGAATCAATCGGCTCTGAATCGGGGCCGGTGCACGGCGGAATTTCCCCTGAGAGGGTTATTATCCCGTCCCCAGGATCCGGAGCAGCTATCCAGCTGGCGGGTCTTGGCGTGTATCGTCAGCCAGAATCCCCCAAGCAACTGCAGAATCTGATGAGGCAGGATACTCAGGGTCTCCGCGCGATTGGTAGGGTTCTGCCTGTTTCAGTCGCCCTCGCGGCTGAATGTGTTCCGTCGAGGCCCGGCTCTAAGCCGTCCTCGTTGGTGAATGCTTTGCAGTCTGCCATGAAGCGTGAGGGTGATGCGCCTACGGCTCAAGTGGCACCTTCAGAGATGGCTGACTTTGCTCCCCCGGTACCGGTAAAGCCTGCGGATTTTGTCGCGCCTTCTGCTCCGCGTCAAGAGGAGAAGGCAAAGGATCCCGTGCCTGTTCCTTCTGTCGCGCCCGTGGTAGAGGAGAAGCAGGAAGAACCGAAGGTACGGATGATTCCAGATCCGAGCGGGTACGGCCTGGTAGCAGCTGAGGATTCCTCGCCTGAACCGAATACGCCGAAGGATGAAGAACCTTCGCCTGTGGTACAGCGTCCAGAACTACCGAAGCCGGCTCAGGTTCAGGAACCAGTTCAAAGCATGCCAGAGGAAATCCCCCCTGCAGCACCGGAGACTCCCGTAAATACTCAGGAAGCTCCCGCATCTGCTCCGGAGGCCCACACTCCCACCGAAGCGGCACACAGCTCAATGCTCAACCGCATACGTGGCGTTATCCCCACCCGTCAGCCCCGAGAAGAAGCTGAGCAGCCCACCGAGACCGAGCAGAGGAGCGTGAAGTCACTTCTGACACGTCGAAATCTGCTGGCTGGCGGTGCCGGTGTAGGTGTTCTTTTGCTGGGCTCACTAGCGGTAGGCGCAATGGGCAACAAGAAGCCTCAAGGAACCTCAAACGAGGAGGTTCGCTCTGTCTCTACCCTGACCGGATATGCCGATTCTGGAACCTGGACCGTGCCCGTCTCAGCGAGCGCGCAGGTTTTCGCTGCAGAGGCTGGTGTGCTGGTAGCTAATGGTCCAAAGGTTGAGATTCATGCGTTCTCTAAGCCCGCCGGTAAGACTCTGATCCGCACCGTGGATCTGGGTGGCGAATTGGATCTGGCCTTCGATACGACGGTTGGCGGTAAGGCTGCGCTGGTGATGCAGTCTGGTCGAAAGCTGACCGTGTTCGTTGAAGGCATGGGCTCTGAGGGCAAGCTGATTGAGGCTGAGGTGCGTGAGGGGGCTCGAATTTCAGGGTCGGGTTCTGCGACTGTTGTCTTGGCGGGCTCTTCGGCTTCCGTGTTGATCAGTGATGGCCTGGTGGAGTTTAAGCGTCCTGAAGAGAGCGCGTATTCGACGTTGGCTGCTGATTCTGAGGGGCTAATTTCGGTCGCTTTTGACGCGCCGGTGCTGGTGACTGACCGTGAGGGCAAGAAGGTAAGCACGGCTTCTTTGTCCGCGGTTTCTGACGGCTGGGGTGTTCATTCCTGGATTGGCGCGGGACACGGCAAGATTGTCTCTTTGTGGGCTCAGGATGTGTACACCCAGGATGAGGCCGCAGAGGTTGTGTTGGCGGTTCATTCTGCCGCGGACGGTTCCTTGCTGGGGCAGAAGCAAATGCGTTTGTCTGATGCAGCCGAGAAGACCTCAAACGGCATGACGGTGCGCCCTTTGCGTGTTGGCCAGGGCGGTAAAACTGCTGTTTTCGGTCGCTCAGTGATTCGACTGGCTGATGGATCCTTTCGTGATGATTTGCCTGCAGATGTAGCGGTCAAAAAGATCAAGGGCGAGGTCATTGTTGCTGAAGATCAGGGCGGTTCGACTCTCGTCTATGCACCGGCTGAAGCTCGTGGTGTGAAATTTAGCGGGGCGATTATGGCGCAGGTCAGCTCAGGTTTGCTGGTTCAGCGCGGTAACGCACTCATTCTTCTGCCTGGAAATCAGGCATAGTTAGAAAGGTTTTGATGAGATGAGCAAGAGCTACAAGCTGCGCTCTGTAATGGCTGCTGCTGTCTTGGTGCCGGCGGTGGGTCTTCCTGCTGCGCTCGCTAATGAGTCGCCGTCGCCGGTGCCTTCTCCAAGCGCGAGCGCTTCTCCAAGTGCGCCGCCTGTGGTTGGTGAGTTGCCGGTGCTTGAGGTGACGGTGGCTGATCAGCTGGTTTTGGAGTACCCGGGTTTTGAAGCCGGCGAGTCCGTTGTTTTTGTGGTGCGTGATGATTCGGGGCGTTCTGTGTATTCGGTGGTGGTCCGTGTGACTGTTGCGGGGTCTGTGCGTCTTGAGGTGCCGGTTGGTTCTTTGGGCGTGGGGGAGTACACGGTTTCTGCGACTGCTGCGGGGCATGAGTTGAAGGATCAGCGGGTGAGGGTTCGTGAGGCGGTGGCTCCGACGGTAGAGCCGACGGCGGAGCCTGAGCCTACTAAGAGTCCTGAGCCGTCTGCTGAGCCTAGTGTGGAACCTACGAAGGATCCGGAGCCGGTACCGAGTGAGCAGCCGACGGCGGAGCCTACGAAGGAACCTGAGCCTACTAAGAGCCCTGAACCGACGGCTGAGCCGAGTGTGAAGCCTGTGCCGGTTCCTATTCCTGTTCCGGTGCCGTCGGTGGCGCCTACGAAGGATCCGGAGCCGGTACCGAGTGAGCAGCCGACTTCCGCTCCGTCTTCTTCGTCGGCTGAGCCGAGTGAACAGCCTTCTGTGCGTCCGGATGAGCCGGTGCCGTCGGTGGGCACTGTGAATACCGATCCGGAGTCCCGTAAGAAGGAGCAGGAGCAGAAGGATAAGGAGCAGGAGAAGGTGGACCCTCATGTTGAGGTGATTCGTCCGTCTGCGAGCGCTTCTGCGTCTTCTGGTGCTGGGCAGGATGCTTCGGCTGTTGCTGCTGAGCGTGAGGCGGCTGAGGCTGCGCGTCAGGCGCCTGCTGTAGAGCCGGGTGATTCGTCGGCTCTGGTGGCTGAGCCTATTTCTCGTTCGTCGGTTGTGGCTGCGGATTCTGAGAAGGTTTCGGGGTCGTCGGTTGTGGCTGCTCCGATTTCGCGTGGTGGGTCGGTGAAGGATCAGGATGCGGGTAAGGATGTGCCGGTTGCTGGTGCTCCGTCTCGTGATGCGTCGTCGTCTCCGGAGCCGTCGGTGGCGGTGGCTTCTCCGAGTTCGTCGGCGCAGGTTGAGCCTGCCACGGATTCGTCCTGGGGTTGGTTTTTCCCTGTGGCGGTGATTGGTCTGGTGGCTGGTGCAGCAGGTTGGTTCTTGGTGATGCGTCGCCGTAAGGGTGCCTCGTCTTAGGGCGGTCTGTAGGGTTCTGTGATGGTGCCCCTCTTTTTCTGGTGATTCCTTGTGGGATATGGGAAAGGAGGGGCACTTTTGTATATACTGGTTAGAGACTAAAGGCTTTGTATTGAGGGGCTGTTTTTGTTAGCTCTTTCCAGTAGAAGGCCTTTTATATTTCATGGTTTCGAACACCCATTCTAATAAGCCGTACACCTCTCGTGAGCAGCAGGAGATTGCGCAGAAGCTTCTCAAACATGCTGAGTTTAAGGCGCAGAAGCTGGAGTATGAGGAGAAGGGCGAGGTGCCAACTGGGCAGATCGTCACTCGCACGCATAAGGGCATGCGTGAGCTCTTCATGGAGCAAGCCCATAAGAATAAGACCAGTGCGAGCGCGGTGTTGCAGGCGTGCATTGAGCTCTATGTTCTTGCGCCAAGTAGTGTTCAGAAGGAGCTGACGGAGTATATTGAGCGGCGGACCATTACGGGTGCGCTCGCGCGTAAGCCACGGTTGAAGACGCGCCGCAAAAAGTAGTATTTTTCGTTGGGACACTATAGGTGCCCACTAGTATTTTTTCCTGATAGTCTAGGATTAGGAAAGACATAGCAGAATAATTTCTGTAGAAGCTACTTCAGGAAGAAGAAATCATGGCAAAGCGCCCGCCCTCCTCAGATGAGCGACTGCGCGAAGTGTACAACTCCGCCGTTCTCACCACGGATCCGACCCTCACCGGTCGAGCATGGACTATGGCTGTCACTGAGCGGGCGTACTCCATCCTCACCACCGAGGACGAAATCATCGAGAAGCTGCGCACCCTTGATGCGTGCTACAGCAATAACCCCGACGGCAAGGCATACTACGGCGTCATCGTAGCCGCCTATGTGGACCCGAAGATTGCCTACCGCGGATTTATCCGCTTCCTTGCCCCCAACCCGGAAGACCGTTCGGGTCCCTGGCTGGAAGAGGAAGTCCGCACCGCACCTCTGCGTGGAAACCTTGACGGCCAGCACCTCTACCAGAAGGCCGTCAGCCTCATTGGGCACCGCGTCCTCATTGCCAAGAACAAGGACGCTAACGCCCCCAAGACCCGCGCC
>NZ_CALJRY010000160.1 GCF_937976295.1 uncultured Rothia sp.
CCTTCAAAGAGCTGAGCAAGAAGGGTAGATACAACCGTCAGAACAGCATTGTTGCTCTCGATACGGCGAAAGTCCTTGACTGGCTTGAACACCTGAACACTGCAGGTATTCGCCAGCTTCCACTGGGGGACGCTCACGGAGTGCCGGTGGATCTTCCTGGCGGTTTTACGATGCGCATGTCCAAGGAACGTGTGGGTCAGTGGCAGTTCCGTCAGGAGCTGTTGAACCGCTTCGGCAATATGTGTGCGTTTACAGGTGCTTGCCACACGGCGGCGCTGGATGCGGCGCACCTGTACAGTTACGCGCGCGAGGGCGAGCACCGCGTGGATGAGGGCCTTCTGCTACGCAAGGATTTGCATAAGCTTTTTGATAGTGAGCTGGTGGGTGTGAGTTCTTCGCGGACTCTTCTTCTGCACCCTGGCTTGGGGAATACGCAGTATCAGTCGTTGGCGGGTGCCCGCCTGAAGGTTGAGTTGCCTAACCGAGCTCTTGAGCTGTTGGATGAGCACCGCTCGGGCTTGAATTGGCTTGAAGAGGCGCTAGTCTAGGTCTGCTCTGGCTTAGGCCGCCGGGCATGCAACGGGCATGCAAAAGGAGGTGCAGTAGCTTTTGGGCTACTGCACCTCCTGTGCGTTTTTACTGGTTATGTCTTACTGGCTGTGTCGGCGGGCGATAGCCTTACCAATTTCGTGCGGGATACCCACCACAAGAGCATTACCCATGCAGAAGGCACGGTTACCGTCGCTCATGCCGGTGTCAGTCCAGCCGCGAGGGAAGCCCTGCAACTGATCCAACTCATCGGGCACAAGACGGCGGTACGCACCAGAATCACCAATCACAACATGCTTGAAGCGGGAGGCTCCCGAGCCTCCTTCGCCGGTCAGGATGGTACGCGCCGGGCGGTCGAGCGGATCTGGGAAAGACATTGAACCTTCGGTGTAGAAGTATTCAAAGCCGCTTGCCTTGTTGATGCGCTTTTCCTTCTTCGCGCCCTTGAGGTACTCCCAAGAAGGAACCTTGTCAGGGGCAATAAAGAACTGTTCCGGCACCTCAGAGTCGGGAAGAACCACGTCACCAAGCGTCTTAAATTCGCCGCGGTAGTCAGGCTCTACCTTGCTGGTGAGCACGGTGCCGTTCTGCATGACACCGGCAATCTGGAAGGGCGAGGTCTTAGCACCAATTCCGAAGTGTTCCGTCTCGTAGTAAGGGTCGGCGGAGATGGTGAATTCATCGGCCTCATTGAGCTCTTCGAAGACGGAGAGAAGACCCTCAGATTCTGCAGTTTTGACTGGGAATGCTTCTGCTAAAACACCGGTGTGGGTGATTCGGCGCGACAAATCCCATTCGGGGGCGTTGTGTTCGGCGTAAATGTAGACGCGCTTACGCTTCTGCGGGTGGCCGTACTCTGCCGCGTTGATAACGCGCCATTCGACGCTGTAGCCGAGCGCGTAGAAGCAGGAGAGCATAATGGCGAAGTCGCGACCTCGCTGCTTAGCGGGCGATTTCAGCAGGCGGTCAACGTTCTCCAGAACAACATATTTGGGGGTCTTAAGTTCGAGCGCGCGGTGAATATCCCACCAGAGCACGCCCTTCTTACCTTCAATGCCGTGCGACTGAGAAAGGGGCTTGGTGACCGAGTAATCCTGGCAAGGGAAGCCACCGCAGAGCAGGTCAGCGTCGGGAATTTCGTAGAGACCCGCCTCCACGTCATCAAGTACGGCGTGGATGTCGCGGTTTTCGAGGTTTGCTTCTTCGCCGAAACGTTCCTGGTAGCAGCGTGCCGCGAACTGGCGGCCGACCGTTCCCGGGGGCTCCCACTGGTTCGCCCAGACAGTCGTGAAGGGGCCTGCGGAGGGCAGGGTCATGCCGTTGGCGTTATAGCCTTCAAATCCTAAGCGGAAGCCACCTACACCGGCGAAAAGCTCGATAACTTGGATAGGCTGGCTACTGCTGGTGGTTTTCTGATCCATGAGTCAGTAGTCCTTATAGTCCTCTGTAAATACATTCGAATACTAATACTATAGCATAGAATAGTTGTTCAGATCAAGTGGGTTATATAGGAATCCGTGACGATCCAAAGAGCGCAGCTGCGCTATCTGACGTAGCATGAAAGCAAGAAACAGCACCGCCGCTACCCCTCTACTTCCGGAAGGAACACCGACCATGAGCCTTTTCGATTACGACGATACGAGCATTGATAGCATCCTCAAATATACAGAAAAGAATCTCATCGGCCGCACGCTCCATGACATCTTGGAAGAGTTCCAGAACTCCGAGTACAAAACCTATGAAGATAAGAAAAAGGGTACTCCCTCAATGGTTGCGCGCAAGGAAATTAGCGAGCTCTCCAAGGGACGCTATGGCAACCTCACTGAAGAGGCTGTCTTCGGCATCAAACCCAACAGCTCCCGGGAATCCGATATTCCCGCCGCAAAGGTCGAAATCAAAACGACCCCTTACCGGGTGACCGCGAACGGCGCTATTTCCGCCAAAGAACGTCTAGTCCTCAGCATGTTTAATTTTCATGAGGAAAACCTAGACGATTTTTATCAGACGCATCTTTGGCATAAGTGCCAAAATATTTTGCTTCTGTTTTATAAGTACCAAAAGAATCGCGATATTTTGGATATTATCGCCGATAAATTTTTCCTTTTTGACTGGCCCGAAGAGGATATGCCGACCATTCTAGAGGACTATAAACGTATTACCCAGAAAGTCCTGGAGGGACGCGCACACGAGCTTTCCGAATCTGATGGCATGTACCTTTCAACCTGCCGCAAGGGTGCCGGCAAAGACAAGGACCGCACTACTCAGCCCTATGGCCCCGAGCTGGCCAATAGGCGCGCCTGGTCTCTCAAGAGTAGCTACATGACAACTCTCCTCCGCACCAAGGTTTTCAGCCAGGAGGAACAGGAGAGTATCGGTAAAGCAGCCCAGGATACCTCTAAGCCTTTCACCCAGATTATTGAAGAAAAACTTCTGAAGCACCGGGGCCAGAGCGAGAAAGAACTCTGCAAGGAGTTTGATGTTAACTTTAATGCCAAGGGCCGCAACAGCACTCTTGTGAGGAAAATTCTAGGCCTTTCCTCGGATATTGACAGCACTGCTGAATTTAAAAAGGCAAACATGAATATTCGTGCTATTCGTGTTGATAAAAACGGGCTCCCTAAAGAGGATTCTCCCTTTAAGAACTACCGTTTTATTGAACTAGCGAATGAAAAAGAGTGGGAAGAATCCCATATTTACACTGAGATTTTCTCAAGGAAATTCATGTTTGTTGTTTTCCGCGAGAATGAGACCGGTGACTTCTGCTTGGATCAGGTCAAGTTCTGGGGTTTCCCCGATTCCCTCGAGCCGGAACTGGTGAGGGTATGGCAAGAGACGAAGGAAATCATTAATCAGGGCGTTAAACTGACGGTCAAGCCGAATGGCGAGGATGGTGTTAAGGTTTCCACTAACTTCCCGCAGAGCAAGGCGAACGAATACCTTTTTACGAAGGTTCACGCCTCCCAGACCTACTACGAAGTTAAGCCTGGCGAGTTTGTCGGAAAAGGCAAGCTCAAGGATACCGACGAACTGCCCGACGGCAGCCGCATCACGAAGCACTCCTTCTGGCTACCCAAAAAATTCGTTCAGCAGATTTTGCGCGGTGAATGGGACTAATAACCGAACGTAAATAACCGCAGCAGGCGGCCCCGGATACACAGGCGGCCCCGGATACAGATGTGTTCGGGGCCGCCCGCTTTTTAGACCGAGGTTTTCGATAGGTTAGTGTCTTCGCCGTGGGTCTTTAACCCGCAGTGAAGGCACTAACCTATCGAAAATCCATGAACCCGGTGCGCCTTCCATCTGCATCGGGTGGGGGCGCGAATATAACCCCCGCAGACACGCAGAAGCCACATGTGTTTCGAGAAGCCACCATTATTGCGGCTTTTCGAAACACATGTGGCTTCTCGGCGGTAAGGCGTTGATGAAGCAAGTAACCCGGGGCGCCAGCCTCTAGCGGCCAGCACCCCGGGCGCTACTCGTCCGGCTAGAACTCCGGCTAGAACTCCGGCTAGACCCTAGTTGCCGAAGCCCTGCAGGGTTGCTGCCCAGGCGCGGCGAGCCTCCAGAGCTTCCTTAGCCTTGGCGATCTTCTTGGAGTCGCCGCCCTTTTCAGCTGCTGCGAGCTCTGCTTCCAGTTCGGTGAGGGAGTCCTCGATCTGTGCGAGCAGGGAGTTCGCGCGGGCTGCCTTGGCGGGGTCGTTGCGCTTCCACTTTGCCTCTTCGGCGCCGTTGATTTCGTCCTGAATGCGGCGCAGCTCGCCGTCGATGCGACGCAGGTCGTTGCGGGGTACGCGGCCTGCCGCATCCCAGCGGTCCAGGATCTTCTCGAAGGCTGCCTTCGCGCCCTCAATGTCCTCGACGGGCAGGAGTGCGCGTGCTTCTTCGAGCAGTGCTTCCTTGACCTTGAGGTTTTCGGCGTAGACTGCGTCCTGCGCTGCTTCGGCTGCATTGCGGGCGTTGAAGAACACGTCCTGTGCCGCGCGGAAGCGTGCCCACAGCTTGTCGTCTTCGCGACGGTGGCCGCGGGGTACCTGCTTCCAGGCGCGCATCAGGTCGCCGTATGCGCGGGAAGTCTCAGACCAGTCAGTCGAGGTGGACAGCTCTTCCGCGCGTGCAATCAGCTCTTCCTTGGCGCGCTTGATGCGTGCGTTGCGGTCGTCCAGCTGCGAGAAGTGCGCGCGGCGGTTGCGGTCGAAGGTGGTGCGGGCTGCACGGAAACGCTTCCACAGCTCGTCCTCTACGCTCTTTGCCAGGTGAATTTCGCGCTGTGCCTTCTTCCACGCTTCGAACAGTTCGTTCATGCGGGAGTGGGAGTTCTTCCAGTGAATCTGGTCGGGGTCCTGGCCGGCAATCTGCTCGGCTTCCGCGACGATTTCTTCACGGACGGCGAGGGCGCGTTCACGGTTTTCGGTGCGTGCCTGCTGCTGCTTTTCGCCGAGTTCAGCGATCTGCTCTGCCAGTGCGATGAGGCGCTTCTGCAGGCCGGAGTAGTCGCCGACCATGTTGCGCACACCGATCTGTGCACCGATGGAGGTGATGCCCTTCTGCAGGTCTGCGGCGGGGGCGTTGTTGGCGAGGCGGGATTCGAGCAGGGCAACCTGCGCCTCGACGTTTTCAAACTTGCGGGCGAAGTAGCTGAGCGCTTCTTCTTCGGAGGCGCCGGGCAGCTGGCCTACGGCGTATTCTTCGCCGTCGACAATGACGAAGACGTGGCCGTCCTCGGAGACGCGGCCGTACTGGCGTGCCTTTTCGAGGTTTACAGTGTCGTCGGGTTTGGTAGTCACCGCTATAACTCTTTCACTCGGGGGTGCTGGGGGTGGGGCGCCTTTGCGCTGTTCCCCGTGGTGGGCACCCGTTTGGGTGTGCGTGTGCACCTCCTAAGCATAGCCTCTGCGGGGTGTGTGTGAGTAGTGTCTGGTCGTGTTGTGTTGTGGGCGAACCTGCCGGCCGCGGGTTTGTGCGGGTTTGCTCGGGTGGAACTGGGGGAGTGGGTGCTGTGCTGGGGTGGGTGTTGGTATGATGGGTAGATATGCCCGGAGGTGTTCCGGGGTTTTGTTGTCGAGTTCTTTGTCAAGGAGTATCGCGTATGGCTCGCAAGGCTTCGCTGTCTGGTTTTCCCGAGTATCTTCCGGCTGAGCGGTTGGTTGAGAATCATGTTCTGGACACCCTGCGTGAGACTTTTGAGTTGCACGGTTTCTCCCCGATTGAGACTCGTTCGGTAGAGACTATTGAGCAGCTGCTGCGCAAGGGTGAGATTGACAAGGAAGTTTACGCAATTTCTCGCCTGCAGGAGGATGAGGCTGCTAAGGCTAAGGAGAAGCTGGCTCTGCACTTTGACCTGACCGTGCCGTTTGCCCGTTACGTGGTGGAGAACGCCGGTTACCTGAATTTCCCGTTCTCGCGTTACCAGATTCAGAAGGTGTGGCGTGGTGAGCGTCCGCAGGAGGGTCGTGCCCGCGAGTTCACTCAGGCTGATATTGACGTGGTTGGCGACGGCGAGCTGCCGTTCCGTTACGACGTGACCCTGGCGCTGGTTGTTGTTGATGCGCTGTCGAAGCTGCCGATTCCTGAGTTCAAGCTGCGTGTGAATAACCGCAAGCTGGCTGAGGGCTTCTACCTGGGCTTGGGTTTGACCGATACTGCGGCTGTTCTGCGTTCCATTGACAAGCTGGAGAAGATCGGTGCTGAGCGTGTGGCTGAGGAGCTGCAGGCTGAGGCTGGTGCGAGCGCGGATGCTGCCGCTGCCGCCTTGGAGTTGGCGCAGATCCGCACTGAGGACGCTTCTTTTGTGGAGCAGGTGCGTGCGCTTGCCGCTAAGTATTCGGTGGAGCATGAGCTGCTGGATCAGGGTCTTGCTGAGCTGGCTGAGGTCATTGAGGAGGCGTCCCGCCGTGCGCCGGGTAAGGTGCTGGCTGACCTGTCGATTGCTCGCGGCCTGGATTACTACACCGGCACCGTGTATGAGACTGTTCTGGTTGGTCACGAGTCGCTGGGTTCGATCTGCTCGGGTGGCCGTTATGAGTCGCTGGCGTCGAACGGTAAGAAGACGTACCCGGGTGTTGGCTTGTCGATTGGTGTGACTCGTGTGGTGGCTCGTATTCTGTCGCAGGGTTTTGCGCAGGCGAGCCGTAAGGTGCCTTCGGCTGTGTTTGTTGCTTTGACGAATGATGAGGGCTGGTCTGCTGCGAATGATGTTGCGGATGCGCTGCGTGCCCGCGGTATCGCGTGTGAGGTGTCTGCGAATGCGGCGAAGTTCGGTAAGCAGATTAAGTACGCTGAGAAGCGCGGCATTCCGTTCGTGTGGTTCATTTCGTCGGATGAGTCGGGTGCCCCGGTTCACGAGGTGAAGGATATCCGTTCGGGTGAGCAGGTTGCTGCTGATCCGGCTTCGTGGATGCCGCCGGCTGAGGACCTGCACGTTCAGATTGTGCGTGCTGAGGGCCTGTAGGTACCCGTAATACTCGTATTATCCGGTTGCTCTAAGCCTGTATAGACGTGTACCCGCCCGGCGGGGGAGGATGTTGACCTCCCTGCCGGGCGGGTTTTGTTGTGCTTTGGTTTCTTGATTTGGGCTGTGTGAATTTGTGCCATGGTTTAGCGACTTCTGTCGTAGTTAAAAACCATGGCAGAAGACACTAACCTATGGCACAAAATTTCTGGGATACACCCTAACCCTGTGGATAATGGATATTTCCATAAAAACAGCGAGGTTATCCACAGATTTCACGAACAGGCCCCACAACTTCGCAGAGACTGCCAGGATAAAGTCTATGAACACCGCAAATATCCTGGAACCTCACACCATAGCCGCGCAAGCCCCAACCACACGTGCAGCCGAGCTTTACCCTCTCGTGCTCACCCCTCGCATCCTTAACTCACGAGGTATTAGTGCCCGGCATATCCGTGCGATGGTGGCGGCAGGAACCCTACAACGTATTCAGCGAGGAGCCTATATCTACACCCGCGATGCCCAGGCGCTCACCCCCGATGAGCGGCTCGCGGTACGGTGCATTGCCGCCTACCTTATGGGTCTTCAAGGGGTTTTCTCACACACATCAGCAGCTGCACTCTGGGGGCTAGATGTACTCAACACGCCCTCAATCCGTACGCTCCTATCCATTCTCTATGTTCGTGCCTTTGTGAACTTACAAGGACACG
>NZ_CALJRY010000161.1 GCF_937976295.1 uncultured Rothia sp.
TATTCTGCCTGGGTGCCGTTCGAGCGCATACCAATGAAACCATCGCCTGCAGCAATGGCCTTAAGGCAGCGGGAGGGGTAGCCTGCGGTGCAGGTTTCACATTCGCCACAGGAAATGCAGAAGGAGCCTACGACGAAGTCGCCGGGGGCTACGGTGGTGACTTCGGAGCCTACTTCGACGACTTCGCCGATGTATTCGTGGCCCATTGCTCGGTGGTCGACGGGCTGTGCGCCGCGGTAGGGCCACAGGTCGGAGCCGCAGATGCAGGATGCTGCGAGCTTGATGATGGCGTCGGTGGGTTCGAGGAGGGTCGGCTTGTCGACTTCGTTGACGACGACCTTGCCGGGGGCTTCCATGACGACTGAACGCATGATGGTCCTTTCGAGGGTGCGTTGTGGTTAGTAATCCAACAGTACGCCCCGCACCCCGATATATCAATGATTTTTTATGCTACGGGGTGAAGGCAAAAACTCCGACAATCTGAACCAGCAAAACCGCGCCCGCTCCCCTACTTCTCCCCTGCTTTTCCGCTGCTTCCACGCCCGGTTAACGGCGGAACCCCCGCGCATCCACAGTGGACACGCGGGGGTTCCGCTCGGTTCACCTCAGCCTTATATCTCAAGGCGAGAAAGGGCTTAGAAGTCCCAGGCTTAGAAGTTTCAGCCTTAGAAGTCCCAGTCCTCGTCCTCAGTGTTCACAGCCTTACCAATCACGTAGGAAGAGCCGGAACCGGAGAAGAAGTCGTGGTTCTCATCAGCGTTCGGGGACAGCGCCGACAGAATCGCCGGGGACACGTTAGTCACGGTCGCCGGGAACATCGGCTCGTAGCCCAGGTTCATCAGAGCCTTGTTAGCGTTGTAGTGCAGGAACTTCTTCACGTCCTCGCTCCAACCCACACCGTCATACAGGGAGTGGGTGTACGCCACCTCGTTCTCGTACAGTTCGTACAGCAGGTTGAAGGTGTACTCCTTCAGCTCTGCCTGACGCTCCGGGGATTCCTTCGCCAGGCCGAGCTGGAACTTGTAGCCAATGTAGTAGCCGTGCACTGCCTCGTCACGAATAATCAGACGAATCAGGTCAGCGGTGTTGGTCAGCTTCGCGTGCGAAGACCAGTACATGGGCAGGTAGAAGCCCGAGTAGAACAGGAAGGATTCCAGCAGAGTGGAGGCAACCTTCTTCTTCAGCGGGTCGTCACCGGTGTAGTAGGACAGAACAATCTTTGCCTTCTTCTGCAGGTGCTCGTTCTCAGAAGCCCAGCGGAACGCCTCGTCAATCTCCTTGGTGGAGGCGAGGGTCGAGAAGATCGAGGAGTACGACTTTGCGTGTACGGACTCCATGAACGCAATGTTGGTGTACACGGCCTCTTCGTGCGCGGTCACGGCGTCCGGCAGCAGGGACACAGCGCCGACAGTACCCTGGATGGTGTCCAGCAGGGTCAGACCGGTGAAGACGCGCATGGTCAGCTGCTTCTCTTCGTCGGTCAGGGTCTTCCAGGAGGGCACGTCGTTGCTCAGCGGCACCTTTTCCGGTAGCCAGAAGTTACCGGTCAGACGGTCCCAAACCTCAAGGTCCTTCTCGTCCTCAATACGGTTCCAGTTGATAGCCTCGACCACGTGGTCGACGAGCTTCACCTTTTCGCTCATTAGTAATTCTCCGATTCTTAAGGGGCGGTTACGGTGCCACGCGCGCCCAGCCAGTCGCGCAGGCGGGTTTCGTGTTCACCGTAACCTCCCCTTCCAGTCTTTAGTTATAGTGTGCCAGCTCAGGCTGAATGCGTCACAGCATTCGGGCTAGAGCATGCAGGATACGCAGCCTTCAACCTCGGTACCCTCAAGAGCCATCTGACGCAGACGGATGTAGTAGATGGTCTTGATGCCCTTACGCCATGCGTAAATCTGGGCGCGGTTGATATCGCGGGTGGTTGCGGTATCGCGGAAGAAGAGGGTCAGCGACAGGCCCTGGTCCACGTGCTGGGTTGCCACAGCGTAGGTGTCGATGATCTTCTCGTAACCAATTTCGTAGGAGTCCTGGTAGTACTCCAGGTTCTCGTTGGTCATGTACGGTGCCGGGTAGTAGACGCGGCCGAGCTTGCCTTCCTTGCGGATCTCAATCTTCGAAGCGATCGGGTGAATCGAAGAGGTCGAACCGTTGATGTAGGAGATGGAGCCGGTCGGCGGAACAGCCTGCAGGTTCTGGTTGTACATGCCGTACTGTGCCACGTCAGCAGCCAGCTGAATCCACTCTTCACGGGTGGGGATGTGGTGCTTAGCGAACAGCTCGCGGGTACGTTCGGTCTGCGGTGCCCATTCCTTCTCAATGTACTTGGCGAAGAACTCACCGGATGCGTACTTCGAGTTCTCGAAGCCCTCAAAACGCTCACCGCGTTCCTTAGCGATCAGCATGGAGGTGCGGATCGCGTGGTAGGCGACGGTGTAGAAGTACATGTTGGTGAAGTCCAGTGCTTCTTCGGAACCGTAGTAGACGTGCTCGCGTGCCAGGTAGCCGTGCAGGTTCATCTGGCCCAGGCCCACGGCGTGGCTCATGTTGTTGCCGCGCTCGATGGAGGGTACGGAGCGGATGTCGGACTGGTCGGAGACGGAGGTCAGCGAACGAATCGCGGTTTCCACGGTCTTGCCGAAGTCGTCGCCGTCCATGGTCAGTGCAATGTTCAGCGAACCGAGGTTGCAGGAGATGTCCTTACCGACGGTCTCGTAGCCGAGGTCAGCGTGGTAGGTGGACGGCTCAGAAACCTGCAGGATCTCGGAGCACAGGTTGGACATGATGACCTTACCGGCGATGGGGTTCGCACGGTTGACGGTGTCTTCGAACATCACGTACGGGTAGCCGGACTCGAACTGGATCTCTGCGATGGTCTGGAAGAACTCACGCGCGTTGATCTTGGTCTTGGTGATGCGTGCATCGTCGACCATCTCGTAGTACTTCTCGGTGACGTTGATGTCAGAGAAGGGCACGCCGTAGATGCGTTCCACATCGTACGGGGAGAAGAGGTACATGTCCTCGTTCTTCTTCGCCAGCTCGAAGGTGATATCGGGGATCACGACACCCAGGGAGAGGGTCTTGATACGGATCTTCTCGTCGGCGTTCTCGCGCTTGGTGTCCAGGAAAGAGTAGATGTCGGGGTGGTGCGCGTGCAGGTACACTGCGCCGGCGCCCTGACGTGCACCCAGCTGGTTAGCGTAGGAGAAGGCGTCCTCCAGCAGCTTCATGACGGGGATAACGCCCGAGGACTGGTTCTCAATCTTCTTAATGGGCGCACCGGATTCGCGCAGGTTGGTCAGGGCGAATGCCACGCCGCCGCCGCGCTTGGAGAGCTGCAGTGCAGAGTTGATGGAGCGGCCGATGGACTCCATGTTGTCTTCCATGCGCAGCAGGAAGCAGGAGACGAGCTCGCCGCGCTGCTTCTTACCTGCGTTGAGGAAGGTCGGGGTTGCCGGCTGGAAACGGCCGGAGATAATCTCGTCGACGATGTCTTCGGCGAGCTTCTCGTTGCCTTCTGCCAGCAGCAGTGCGACCATGCAGACGCGGTCTTCAAAACGCTCCAGGTAGCGCTGACCGTCGAAGGTCTTGAGCGCGTAGGAGGTGTAGAACTTGAAGGCACCCAGGAAGGTCGGGAAGCGGAACTTCACGGCGTAGGCGCGCTTGAACAGGTTCTTAATGAACTGGAAGTTGTACTTGTCGAAGAGTTCCGGCTCGTAGTACTGGTTCTCGATCAGGTACTCAATCTTCTCTTCCAGGTCGTGGAAGAAGACGGTGTTGTTGTTGACGTGCTGCAGGAAGTACTGACGTGCAGCCTGACGGTCTGCATCGAACTGAATTTGGCCGTTCTCATCGTAGAGGTTCAGCAGTGCGTTCAGCTCGTGGTAGCTCATACCCTTGAACTTCTCGGGCACGCTCTTGCCGCTGTGGCTCGCACCGAGAGTTTCTAGTGCTGAGGGCAGTTTTGCGTCCAAAATGCTTCCAATCCTTCGTTGACTTTTTCTACATCTGAATCGGTGCCCATGAGCTCAAACTTGAAGAGCACGGGCACATCGCACTTCTTGGCGACAATGTCTGCCGCGATACCGAAGAGCGGACCAAAGTTGGTGTTTCCGGAGCCAATCACACCGAGCATATGCTTGCGATTCTGCTCCACGTTCAGGAATTTAACCACCTGCGGGGGAACGTTACCGGCGCCTTCAGGCTTGCCGTAGGTGGGGACGATGAGCACGAACGGCTCATCAAGAATGAGGGTGTCTTCGCCGGTGCGCAGCGGCAGGCGGAGGCGGCGGGCACGGATCTTCTCCACGAACTTGTGGGTGTTACCGGAGATGGAGGAGAAGTACACGATGAGCGGCGCCGTATCGTCCAGGACCTCGGTCGCTCGACCCTCGGAAGCATTGCGTGCATCCATAAGAATCTTGCGGATTTCTGCGTGCTCGTCGACGGGGTTGGGCGTGAGGGCGGTACTCAACGTGTACTCCTTATTCTCGTGTGCCGGTGTGAGTTCCGTGCCGATTCCCGTTGGTGCGGGTTTCGGCTGGGCTGTTACGCTGCCAGAGCGTTGATCTTGTCGGGCTGGAAGCCGGACCAGTGCTCGTCGCCTGCAATGACGACGGGTGCCTGCATGTAGCCGAGGGACTTGACCATTTCGAGGGCCTGAGCGTCTTCGGTGATATCAACCTTGGTGTAGCTGATACCCTTCGCGTCGAGGGCGCGGTAGGTCATGTTGCACTGGACGCACTGCGGCTTGGTGTACACGGTCACTACCATGGGAATGCCTCTTACTTTCTCCCGCTCAGGCGGGGTTATCTCGTGAATGAATCTGGCGTGTTTCGTCTGTGGTTCACCACGTGGTGTTGACGGTGAGCGCGGTGCCGTCCGCTGCCCCCTCCTAGTGGGGTGTGGCGGTCTCCTGCACTGGGGCAGGGCGCTCAAAGTGCCGTAGTGGTGGAACCGAGTATTAATACTACATCTAGTGTCGAGATTTTTCTTCACCACAAGATGATGTGGTGCAGGGGGCGTGTTTCGTTCGATAAACCCACAGCTGAACCCACTTAAGAGGGGGTGTCTACAGCTTATCCACACCCTGCCGCGGGGCTAGTTCGTTGGATTCTCGCGGGGTGCGCCGGGTTATCCACAGGTGGGGTTTAAGTTGGTCAGAATTTTTAAGGGTTCATTCGCCCGCTGAGTTGAGGTTCAGTTAACCTCATGTATGCTTTCGGGGGCATAAAACCCGGCAGATTCGGGCTTGATTTTAAAGAGATCTTAACTCTCACGCGTTCTTGCGCGGAACGGCGCGGTTTTAAAGCAGAACGGACTTTCTTAAAGGCGAGGGTTAACCCCCTTCGAGCGGCTTTAAGCTATGTGATTAAGGCTGTAGAAAAGATTTTTAACTCTTTTTGATGAACCGGTGTGTCGTGGGTTTAAGTTGGTTAATTCCGCTGAAACGCCAAAACCCACCGCAGATACCGGTATTTCGCGGTATTTGCGGTGGGTTTACAGGCCACAGGCACAGGTTTTAGCAACCGGTGAGGCGCAGGTGAGGCGCAACCGGCTAGAAATCAATCAGGCCCAGTTCACGCAGTTTCTTACTCAGTGTTACGCCGTCGGTGGCTTCAATCCACAGCGGCGAGCGCATCATCTGTTCGGCACGATGGTCGCTCCACACGCGGCCGGAGGCGAGCATGGTCTCCCCCACGGTCAGGTTGCGGATGACGATTGCCGCCACGTTGTCCGGGTAGCGTACCGCGAAGCCGTTGTAGATGTACGGGTCGCGCTGCCCGTCGTCGCCAACGAGGATCCACTTCATCTGCGGGAATTCCTCGGCGAGGCGGCGCAGGGACTCGACCTTGTGGCTGGTGCCGGAGCGGAACCAGCGGTCGGGGGTGGGGCCCCAGTCGGTCAGCAGGAACGTGCCGCGCGGGTAGCCGTTGCGGCTGAGGAAGCGGCGCAGGGTCGGGGTGATGTTCCAGGCGCCGGTGGACAGGTACATGAACGGCGCATCCGGGTGGCTGCGGCGGATACGGTCGGCCATGACCGCCATGCCGGGGGTGGGGATGCGTGCGTGCTCGTCGAGGATGAAGGAGTTCCAGGCGGCGACCAGGGGGCGCGGCAACATGGTGACCATGACGGTGTCGTCGACGTCCATGATGACGCCGAGCTTCTGGCTTTCGGGAACGATGTAGACGCTGGTTGCTACGGCACGGGAGCCGGGCACGTACATGATGACTTCGTGGATGCCGGGTTCCAGGTCGATGCAGAGTTTGACGTCGAGCACGCCGCCGTGATCGGTGTACGCCTCGTGCTTGGTGCCGTCGATGACGATGGTGACGGGTGCATCGGACATGGCGGTTGCGGTGAAGGAGCGCCAGCCGCGCATGGGGTTGGCGGTGTCTTGGGTGCCTTCTACAACCTGCAGGAGGCGTTCGAGGTTGACCGTCTTGTAGAGTGCGCGGGCGATGATGCGGACCCA
Organism: uncultured Rothia sp.; assembly: GCF_937976295.1. GTDB lineage: Bacteria > Actinomycetota > Actinomycetes > Actinomycetales > Micrococcaceae > Rothia. The sequence goes on from NZ_CALJRY010000161.1 coordinate 6,473, forward strand.
GCCGGGGTTGCCGTCGGAGGCGGCGCGGCCGTAGCCTTCGGTGGGCACGAGGATTGGTTCGCAACCGGCGGCGAGGGCGCGCTTTTCACGCCACCTGTGCAGCCGGTCAGCAACACGGTAGCCGATGTTGACTGCCTCGTCGGCAGCATCGTTCACAAGGTTGCGCAGTTCGTGAGTGCCCAAATTCTCCATCCCACTAGTGTAGCGGAGCCTTACCGGCTTGCGGCTTCTTGATTTTGTGTTCTTATACCTAGTTTTTATACCTATTAATACTGTGGTGCTGAGCGTGCGGTGTGATGTGCACATTATTTAGGGGTGTATTTGCTGTTCAGATTCGTTCCTTGCAGGTGGGGGCGTTATCCTGGAGAGTATGACCCACTCACAGCCTAACCGCCGACTTTTTGTGCTCGGCACTGCTATGCTTCCGCTGATTGCTGCCTGCTCGAAGAAGTCGAATGACTACGACGGCACCAGCGGTAATTTCACTCCGTATCAGGCTGGCGGCGAGACCTCTGCTGCTGCTACTCGCCCCGCACCCACGAATTCGCCGACTGTTGCCGCTGCGGGCAACCCGATTGATAAGCCGCGCGAATGGCCCGGCATTGGCAACTCCCTCGTTGGTGACGGCAAGTATATTGCGTGGACTGTTGATGACGGTGCAAGCCCGGAGGCGATTCGCGGCTACGCTGAGTTCTCGAAGCGTACGAATACTCGTCTGACGTTCTTCATTAACGCTTCGTACACCGGTTTTAAGGAGCATGTGTCGTTGCTGCGTCCGCTGGTTCAGAGCGGCCAGATTCAGGTTGCGAACCACACGTACAACCACGCCGACCTGACCACCCTGGACGCTGAGGGCGTGAAGGAAGAGCTGCAGCGTAACGAAGACGAGATTATGAGCATGTTCGGTGTCTCGTCGAAGCCGTACTTCCGCCCGCCTTACGGTCGCTATAACGATGCGGTGCTGAAGGCTGCCGGCGAGATTGGTTTTACCCGCCCGGTCATGTGGAACGGCACTACCGGCGATGAGGCGAAGACGAGCGCCCGCGTGATTTACATGCGCTGCATCCGCTACATGCTGCCGCAGCAGATTGTGCTGGGTCATCTGAACTATGAGACGATCATCCCGATTCTCGATCAGGTGAAGGACCTGCTCGATGACCGCGGTCTGACTGCGGTGACGGTTCGCGACTACTACGGTGACGCATCCGAGGAAGAGATTAAGGCGGCGGCTCCTTCGCCGACCAGATCG
>NZ_CALJRY010000162.1 GCF_937976295.1 uncultured Rothia sp.
GGCTCAGCTTAGTGCCGGCGGGGTAAGTGGTAGTCACGCCAGAGGGAGCAGCAGCAACCTGAGTAGTTTCTGCCGGTGCGCAGGTTGCAGCGGTGTCTGCCTTCTTCTCTGCAACGGTTGCGGAGACCGCTTCACCACCACGTGCGGTATCACCTTCGATCATGGAGCCGGAGAGCAGGAAGACCGATACCTTATCGCCGACCTTCAGGTTTTCCGTCAGGTTGGAATTCTCAGTGGTCGGGTAGGGCAGCTCAGCGGTGAAGTTACCGTTCTCATCTGCCTGGATGTACGCCCAGACGCCTGCGCTGTTGCCATCAGCACCGTTGAACTTCGGCTCTTCCTTCGCGGAGATGCGGCCCTTGTTCAGCTTGACTGCGAGTACGGAGCCCTTTGAGCCGTCCTGAGTCTTGAAACCTTCACCACGCAGCTTCAGGGTTTCACCGGTGGTCCAGTCCTTCGTAGCGTACAGCTTAGCGCCGTCGGCGTAGGTCTTCACCAGTTCTTCAGAAGAAGTCTGTGCGGCAGGCTTCGCGGTGGTTTCAACGGTGGTGTTGATCTTCACCATGACGCCGGGAACGATCGGGGAATCTGCGTTGTCCTTGCCCTTAGGCTCGGTGCTAGAGGTGCGGTATTCACCGGTGGTCTTATCGATGGTGTAGTCGGTTTCGATAGCGGAAGCGCCTTCGACGCTGCGTGCTACAGCGTATACACTGCCGTCTGCAGCGACCAGAACATCATTTGCGCCGCTGGTCGCACCGGTAGACACCTGAGAAACAACGGTGCCGGTTCGTGCATCAACAACACCGACGTTACCGGTGCCGTAGTCGGTCACGTACAGCAGGTCACGGGCTTCGTCGGAGGCGAGGGCGAGGGCTTGGTTGCCGAAAGGAATGGTCTTCTTGTAGGCACCAGTTTCCAGGTCGTAGACGGTAATACCGGAGTTAGCGCCCTTACCGTCACCCTGAGAGCTGACGTAGATTTCCTTCAGGGACTTGTCGATAGTGACGTCCGAGGGGTACAGAGCAGCTTCAGCATTTTCCTTGTGCAGCTGAATGGTCTTCTCAACCTCGTAGCTCTTGGTGTCAATCACCTTAATGGTGCCGGCACTCAGGGAGGGCACGTAGAGCTTGCCATCAGCGGAGTCCACGTGCATGTTCATTGCGGTGTCAGATTCGCCCTTGGCGTCGGTGAATTCGATCTTCTTGACCAGGGCGTGCTGGGTGGTATCGAAGACGCTAATGCCACCGGAGCCAGAGACAAATACCTTGCCGCTAGAGGGGTCGATGCGTACCTCACGCGGGTGGTTGACGTCGCCTTCTGCGCTGCTCCAAATAATCTTGTTGGTCGCGGGATCGAAGACAGATACCTTGTTGACACGGGTCTGGGTCACCCATACGTATCCGGTTGCTTCGTCGTAGGCGATACCGTAAGGAGATTCAATCTGCTTACCGGTCGGTGCGGTAGCACCGCGTGCAGTAAAGTCCCTGGTCGGGAACTGGTAGACAGTGGCAAGGCTCGGGGTAGATGCAACGTTCCAGGTGCCGACGCCACCGGTCAGAATCGGCGGGCGTCCGGAGGAGAAGGAAGTGTAGAGGGAGGAGGTTGCTGCCGAGTATGCCAGCTGGTACTGGCCGGGCAGACCCTGGTACTGGGTAGCGCTTACTGCGATGTGGCGGCATTCCTCAGTAGAGGTCTGGGAATTCCCGCCGGGAACGGATGCGGAGACGTTCGCCGCGAAGGTAGCGGGAACGGTAGCGAAAGAGCCTGCAACAACGGAAAGTGCGCCAGCAATGGCGAGCAGCTTACGTGAGGGCTTGTGTGAAGAAGTCATGCTGATCCTCGATGATATGTAGTGGTACTTCTCCAAAGGTCGTGCAACCTCCGGAAGATGCAAAGCCACCCCGCTGATTATTAGGCAAGGTTACGCTAAGCAACTATAAAGATGATAATAAGTGCCTCATTAGGTTGTTTTCAAGTGCTGTTCATCGAATGTCATAAGTTCCTAGGTACCTTACTCACGCATTATTTTTCATTTTTCGCTGCTATTCCGTCTCCACATGCGCTTTCTTCTCTTACAGCGTCTACGCATGGATTGCGCCATCACATCGAGAGAAAAATATTTCTTTCTCGTATGACATATCAAGACATTTATGAAGGATGTTGTCTTAGGGCCTGTCATCAGCCCATGCCATAGGACGTCCGCCAGGGTTTTTCCTGGGTTTCTCTCGCACGAAAGTTAAACGCAAAGAACCCCTCTCCTACCGAAGTAGGAGAGAGGTTCTTTTACTGCTCTAGCAGAGAGTCCTTAGAGGGCTTACTTAGCCTTCTCGAGGATCTCCACGACGCGCCAACGCTTGGAAGCGGACAGCGGACGGGTCTCTGCAATCAGAACGAGGTCACCGATACCAGCAGTGTTCTGCTCGTCGTGTGCCTTGATCTTGGAGCTACGGCGAACAACCTTGCCGTACAGTGCGTGCTTCACGCGGTCCTCGACCTCGACGACAACGGTCTTGTCCATCTTGTCGGAGACAACGTAGCCGCGGCGGGTCTTGCGGTAGCCGCGCTCTTCGTTCTTTACTTCACTCACTTGGACTCACCTTCAGTTGCGGGACGAATACCGAGCTCGCGCTCACGCAGCACGGTGTAGATACGTGCGATGTCGCGCTTGATAGTGCGGCGACGACCTGCGTTAGCCTGACCGGTGACTTCCTGGAAGCGGATGTTGAAGAGTTCCTTCTTCGCTTCGCTCAGCTTTGCAGCCAGCTCTTCGTTGGAGAGCTCTGCGAGCTTATCGATGCTCAGGTCCTTGGATCCTACTGCCATCTCGCTTATTCACCACCTTCGCGGCGACGCACAACACGTGCCTTCATCGGGAGCTTGTGGATTGCCAGGCGCATTGCCTCGCGAGCCACTTCTTCGGACACACCGGAGAGTTCAAACATGACTCGACCCGGCTTGACATTTGCGACCCACCACTCGGGCGAACCCTTACCGGAACCCATACGGGTTTCAGCAGGCTTCTTGGTCAGCGGACGGTCGGGATAAATGTTGATCCAGACCTTACCGCCACGCTTGATGTGACGGGTCATTGCGATACGTGCAGCCTCAATCTGGCGGTTGGTCACGTATGCGGGCGACAGGGCCTGAATGCCCCACTCACCGAAGCTAACCTCGGTGCCGCCCTTTGCGAGACCATTACGCTTGGGGTGGTGCTGCTTGCGGTACTTTACTCGACGGGGAATAAGCATTTATGCCTCACCGTTCTCTGCAGTCTTGGCCTCGACCTTTGCCGAAGCGTTCTCGTTGCGGCGCTCGCGACGAGGACCACGGTTGCCCTGGCGGCGGCGGTCACCATCGCGGCGGTTGCCACGGCGGTTGTTTGCTGCCTGCTGAGCTGCCAGCTCCTTGTCGGTCAGGTCGCCCTTGTAGATCCAGACCTTCACGCCGATGCGACCGAAGGTGGTCTTAGCCTCGAAGAAGCCGTAGTCGATGTTCGCACGCAGGGTGTGCAGGGGCACACGGCCTTCGCGGTAGAACTCGGAACGGGACATTTCAGCGCCACCCAGACGGCCGGAGCACTGGATACGGATACCCTTTGCGCCTGCACGCTGTGCGGACTGGATTGCCTTCTTCATTGCACGGCGGAATGCAACACGCGATGCGAGCTGCTCTGCGATGCTCTGTGCAACCAGCTGAGCGGAGAGGTCGGGGTTAGCAACCTCGAGGATGTTCAGCTGAATCTGCTTGTTGGTGAGCTTCTCGAGCTCGCCGCGGATGCGGTCTGCTTCTGCGCCACGGCGGCCAATCACGATACCGGGACGAGCGGTGTGGATGTCCACACGCACGCGGTCACGGGTACGCTCGATCTCGACCTTTGCAACGCCTGCGCGATCCAGGTTCTTTGCCAGCAGCTCGCGGATCTTTACGTCCTCACGGACGAAGTCAGCGTAACGCTCGCCGGGCTTGTTGGAATCAGCGAACCACTTGGAGACGTGGTCAGTGGTGATGCCCAGTCGGAAACCGTTCGGGTGAATTTTCTGACCCATTTAGCGGTCCTCCTCCTTCTCCGGGGTAGCAACTACCACGGTGATGTGGCTGGTGCGCTTGTTGATTCGGTATGCGCGACCCTGAGCGCGGGGCTGAATGCGCTTCATGGTCGGGCCCTCGTTCACGAATGCTTCGCTGATGAACAGCTCTTCCTCGCGGAAGGGCAGACCCTGCTGGGTTGCCTTCTGACGAGCGTTAGCTACTGCCGAAGCAACGATCTTGTATACCGGTTCCGAAGCTGCCTGGGGGGCGAACTTCAGAATCGCCAGAGCCTCTTCCGCCTGCTTACCACGGATCAGGTTGACGACACGGCGGGCCTTCATAGGCGTAACGCGAACGAAACGCGCTGATGCCTTGGCTTCCATTGCCTATCTCTCTTTCGTCTATTGCCGAAAGGGAAACGTTAGCTTATCGGTGTGAACCGATTAGCGACGCTTGCCCTTACGGTCGTCCTTCACGTGGCTGCGGAAAGTGCGGGTCGGAGCAAACTCACCGAGCTTGTGACCAACCATCGACTCGGTGATGAACACCGGCACGTGCTTGCGACCGTCGTACACTGCGATGGTGTGACCGAGCATGTCGGGGATAATCATCGAGCGACGCGACCAAGTCTTAATTACGTTCTTGGTGCCCTTCTCGTTCTGAGCTGCAACCTTCAGGTAGAGGTGCTGATCAACGAAAGGGCCCTTCTTCAAACTACGAGGCATGTTTCAGGCTCCTTAGCGCTTCTTGCCAGTACGACGGCGACGAACGATGAGCTTGTCGCTTTCCTTGTTGGGACGGCGGGTACGACCCTCGGGCTTACCGTTGGGGTTAACCGGGTGACGACCACCGGAGGTCTTACCTTCACCACCACCGTGCGGGTGGTCAACCGGGTTCATGACCACACCACGGACGGTCGGGCGGATGCCCTTCCAGCGGTTACGGCCTGCCTTACCCCAGTTGATGTTGGACTGCTCAGCGTTGCCAACTTCACCAACGGTTGCGCGGCAGCGAACATCCACGTTGCGGATTTCGCCGGAGGGCAGACGGAGCTGACCGTACTTGCCTTCCTTAGCAACCAGCTGCACGGAAGCACCTGCGGAACGAGCCAGCTTTGCGCCGCCACCGGGGCGGAGCTCGACACAGTGAATCACGGTACCAACGGGGATGTTGCGCAGGGGCAGGTTGTTACCGGGCTTGATGTCAGCTGCGGGGCCGGACTCGACGATGTCGCCCTGAGCGAGCTTGTTCGGAGCGATGATGTAGCGCTTGGAACCATCGACGTAGTGCAGCAGCGCGATGCGAGCGGTACGGTTGGGATCGTACTCGATGTGTGCAACGCGTGCGTTAACGCCGTCCTTGTCGTGACGACGGAAGTCGATCAGACGGTACTGGCGCTTGTGGCCGCCACCCTTGTGACGGGTGGTGATGCGGCCGGTGTTGTTACGGCCGCCGGTCTTGTGAAGCGGACGAAGCAGGGACTTTTCCGGGGTGGAGCGGGTGATCTCGGAGAAATCAGCAACGCTCGAACCGCGGCGACCCGGGGTCGTCGGCTTGTACTTACGAATACCCATTTAGATATTTCTTCCTTCGTTAAAGTGGTCTCCGCGGGGCTTATGCCTGCGGACCGCCGAAGATGTCGATGGTGCCTTCCTTGAGGGTCACAATCGCACGCTTGGTGTTCTTGCGAGCGCCCCAACCGAAACGGGTGCGCTTGCGCTTGCCCTGACGGTTGATGGTGTTGACGGAAGCAACCTTGACGTCAAAGATCTTCTCGATGGCCTGCTTGATTTCCAGCTTGTTGGAATCGGTTGCGACCTCGAAGGTGTACTTACCTTCGTCGAGCTGACCGTAGCTCTTCTCGGAAACGACGGGAGCGATGATCACGTCGTATACAGACTTGGTGGAAACGCTCATTACTTAGCGCCCTCCTTCTTCTGAGCTGCAGCAACGAATGCGTCGAATGCTGCCTTGGTGAAGACCACGTCGTCAGAAACCAGCACATCGTAGGTGTTGAGCTGATCTGCGTACAGAACGTGGACGTTCTCCAGGTTACGTGCGGACAGAGCCACAACGTCCTCTGCACGAGCAATCACAAGAAGGATGTTCTTGCGCTCGGTGATAGCTGCGAATGCAGCCTTTGCAGCCTTGGTCGAGGGGGTTTCACCGGAGATGAAGTTCTCGACAACGTGGACGCGGTCGTGACGAGCGCGATCGGAGAGAGCACCGCGCAGTGCAGCGGCGATCATCTTCTTGGGGGTGCGCTGTGCGTAGTTACGCGGGGTCGGACCGTGAACAACGCCACCGCCGGTCATGTGCGGTGCACGGATGGAGCCCTGACGTGCGTTACCGGTACCCTTCTGCTTGAAGGGCTTACGGCCTGCACCGGAAACCTCGCCGCGGTTCTTGGTCTTGTGGGTGCCCTGGCGTGCAGCAGCGAGCTGTGCAACGACAACCTGGTGCAGCAGGGGCACGGATGCCTGCGCGTCGAAAATCTCTGCGGGCAGGTCTACCTTAAGGGTCTTAACAGCCATGATGTATTAGGCTCCCTTCACAGCGGTACGAACCAGAACAACGCCGCCCTTGGGACCGGGGATTGCGCCCTTGATCAGCAGGACATTGTTCTCTGCGTCCACACCCTGGATAGTCAGGTTCAAGGTAGTGTGACGTGCTGCGCCCATACGGCCAGCCATGCGCATACCCTTGAACACGCGTGCGGGGTAGGATGCGCCACCGATGGAACCGGGCTTACGGTGGTTCTTGTGCTGACCGTGAGACGCGCCAACACCCTTGAAGCCGTGACGCTTCATAACACCTGCGAAGCCCTTACCCTTGGTCTTACCAACGACGTCGACCTTCTGGCCTGCTTCGAAGAGCTCAACGGTCAGTTCCTGACCGAGGGAATACTCAGAAGCATCTGCGGTACGCAGCTCGACGATGTGGCGACGGGGGGTAACACCGGCCTTCTCGAAGTGACCAGCCAGGGGCTTGGTAACCTTGCGAGAGTCGATTGCACCGAAACCAATCTGAATAGCTTCGTAGCCGTCAGTTTCCTGGTTACGGATCTGGGTAACAACGTTAGAATCAGCCTTGACGACGGTGACGGGCACGAACTTGCCGTCCTCGTCCCAGACCTGGGTCATGCCGAGCTTGGTGCCCAGCAGGCCCTTCACCTGGCGCTCGAATTTGTTAGTCATTAGATGCGATCCTCTACAGCTTGATCTCGATGTTTACGTCTGCCGGCAGGTCGAGACGCATGAGGGCATCAACAGCCTTGGGGGTCGGATCAACAACGTCGATCAGACGCTTGTGCGTACGCATCTCGAAGTGCTCGCGGCTGTCCTTGTACTTGTGGGGAGAACGGATAACACAGTAAACGTTCTTCTCGGTCGGCAGCGGCACGGGGCCAACTACAGTTGCGCCTGCGCCCTTTACCGTTTCGACGATTTTCCGTGCCGAAGAATCGATGACCTCGTGGTCATAGGACTTCAGACGGATGCGGATTTTCTGTCCCGCCATCTGTCGGACTCTCTTTCTTGATGTATTCCCTGTATCGGAGCTTTTGCCCCTTTGTTATAGCGCTTAAGGAACGCGATATATTCATCACGTGCGCCACTCAGAACGGACTGAATCCGGCTTTGCCGGGTTCCTCACCCCGCCTAAGTACCGACCCCCGAACTCGGGCGTGTCGCCTATTTTCTAGGCAAACTCGTCCCGTCATCCTTCGGACCGGGTCATACGTGGGCCTACCTTTAGTGCAGGTAGACGCTTTGACAACGTCGTCAATTCTCTCAGAGATAGAGCCCTTATGCAATACGAACACAAGTTAAGTGCTTAAGAACACTTAACTATCTCTGTCAACCTGAGGGTACTCCCGCGATGCAACTCTCAGGGAGCTTTCAATCTACTTTCAGTAAGTTCCATGCGCTTTACTGCCCGTAATAAAGGTTTTAGTACTAAAAGCTCTCGTATTGTAGAAGTATCACTACAGCCTAAGGAGAAACCATGTCTCAGCCGACACAACCTCATCAGGCATCCTCTAGCTCTCACTCTTCATCTCAAAATCCCCAGCATGTTCAGCAACCGCAGCAGGGTCTGGGCGTGTATGTTCCCCCGTCTCTAGCGTATGTTCCCCCGTCCCTAGCGGGTGCGCATACTCAGCCTCCTGCACCGCGACGCCGAGTCAATGAGGATATCTTCCTCAATATTGTTCTGTACATTGGCTCGCTCCTGCTCATCGGTGCTGCGGGTCTTTTTGTCACCTCGGTGACTTCTTCTCAGGATGAAACGGCGATTTTCCGTGTCCTCGCAATGGCGCTTGGAGCAGTTATCTTCTACGGAGCAGGTCTACTCACCTACCGTTTCGTGGAGCGCCTGCGGATTGCCTCTTACTCTTTTACAGCAACCGGTCTCGCCTTTATTCCGCTAACCGGCGTTGCGATCTATGTCCTCAAGATTTGGACTGAAGGACGCTACATCTGGCTCCTCACTTCTCTGATTGGCACTGCCGCCATTGTTGGAGCCTGCACTCTCATGCGTAACCGAGTGATGGCGTACCTGCTGATTTCGTTTATCGTTTCGGACTCTCTGGCAGCAACAAAAGTAGCCTACCTGCCTTTTGTCTGGTATTTCGTCTCGTTGACCGTTGTTGCCACTGTTCTGGGTTTGATTCTGCATTTTGCGCCGAACGCTGCCCCGAAGGGTATCCGCGAAGGTCTTGTTGATTCTTCCCGCATTTTTGTTCCGGCTACCGCCATCGCTATTTTCTTCTTCACCAACGATCTGAGCTACACGGACGCGGGTATTGCTTTTGCGGTCATGTCTGCTCACGCCATTCTTTTCACCTGGCTGAACGGCACGGCAGATTACTACGCTCAGGCACGTATCTACCCCATCGCTTCAGTCCTATGCTTCCTTCTGGATTCGAATCACGGCCCCTGGTTCCCCAGTATTTTCTTTGTTTCAGTTCTGTTTGTGAACGTGATTTCCGTATACGCTTTTGTTCCGCGTTTGCAGCAGAACCTTGGTGAGGGCGTTGACTCTCACGAGGATCCTACCGCGCCGAATCAGCAGGTGCCTCATATTCCCTGGGCTCAGGATGCTCTTCAGCCTCGCGCTGGCAAGAAGGCATGGTTGCCTGCCGTTGACGCGTGCGTTGGTGTTTTCTTCTCCTTCTTGGCGGTCCTGGATGCGTTCTACGCCGCCTATGCGACTCACGGCTCGGCACGTGTAACACGCTGGAGCACTTTCCTACCCTATGCAGAAGGCATTCAAGGCGTCTTCCCCGCCCCCTGGGTTATTGGCGTCCTCTGCATTGTGAGTTTCTTGCTCTATCGCAAGGCAGTTCAGCCTCTGGTGCTCATGATTTTTGCGGCACTCATTCCTGTGATTGCCATGTACCTCTCCCCCAATAATCAGGGCACTTTCTACCTCTTCTTTGCCGCTGCTATTGTTATCTACCTGCTCAGTGCCAAAGCCCCTGAGGTGCGCACTGCTGGAGCTGCGCTTAGCAATATTGGTTATGCCATAGGCATGATTCAGCTTTTCCTTGCTCTCATCCCTGAGATGCGGACCTCTGAGTCGCTTCTGATGTTTGCTATGGTCTGCTCAGCTATCGCGCTATTGACCTTTGCGTTCTCTCAGAATGGCGCAGCGCAGAATGTGAGCTACCGACTCAATGAGATGTCGGTATATCTCATCTTGGGCGTTTTCGCATTGTTTGTAGGATATTGCATCAGCATTATTGATGGTGCTGTATATGACCGCTTCTGGGTCAGTTTCTCGCTGTTCGCTGGAGCTGTTCTTTTCGTTAGCGCTCTGAGCGCTCTTCTGCTGGGTCGAGCCCTGCAACTTCCGGATGTTGTTGGTTCTGCCCGCTCCACCGTGGTCAGCGTCGTGCGCATCGCGTTCTACACAACCTTCGTCATCGCCATGATTGGCTCTCGACACTATCTGCTTTTCGGTCCGCAGAAAGAATATGTTGCGGTAGCTTTGCCTGCCGTTCTGACGGTCATTTACGTGGCACTTGGCTTCTTCATGGCTGCAGGTTCTTCGGCCCGTTCCGAGCTACTCACTATTGCTCGTTTCCCCATCTGCTGGTCTGTCATTCTGCTGGCTATCAGCGGCAACGTGACGGATGCAGTAGTCAACTTCCTCATCGTTGTTCTACTGGCTGGTCAAGCTCTGTGTAGCGTGCTGCTCTATGCACGTTCCAAGCGATTCTACGAGGTATACGCTGCCGTTGCTTTCTTCACCCTTGGCGCTGTACTGAGCGTATGGTACACCGTGACAGATATTGATCAGCTTCTACTATCAGTAGCTGCTCCGGCCCTCCTGATTGTTCTCTGGGTGGTGGCAATCTTCTTCAAGGTGCCTTACATGCAGATTGGTGCTTCCATCAGCGTTACCGTTTTCTGTGTAGGCTCTCTGTGGAATCTCTTCAACACGAGGGAAAGCACAATCGAGATAACTCTGCTGGGCTATTACGTCCTGCTCGCCGTTATTATCCTTTTCGTTCTGAAGGTCACGCTCCCGGTCGAGGTCTCTGGCGCAAAGGCGACTATTCGCCCGTACATCTCTGTCCCTGCCGGTAATAGGACGGTTGAGCTACCGATGCACGGTCCGTTGGGTTCGCCCTATCCGCGTTTTATGCCGCGCCGTCCCCTGACCCAAGCCATCTACGCTCCGGTCAATACATTGCTTATGATTCCGGCACTGTACGCATTGGGATTTATTACGTTCTTCGGCTTGATTTTCGATTACCAGCAGGTGGAACTCAACGCCCTTCTCTGGGGTTTGTTTGCTCTGTCCTTCGTATCGGTCTCTAAGCCTAAGAACCTGCCGGCTATTGGTACCGCTGCGTTCAGCCTTTTCATTGCCCGCCTGGTCTTTGATTACTTAGCCTACAACCCGCTGAGCGTGATTCTTGAGGTTGCTCTTCTGGCACTCCTGGCGTTCACCGCTGCAAAGGTCCTCAGCAACCTCATTGCGAAGAAGCCGTTGGACACGCAGATATCGGACGCTCCCTTGTACTGGGCATTGGGTCTGCAGGTATTCCTCACCCTGGTAACCTGGGCAGTTCCTGCCGACGGTCCGGATATCGTGGTGCTGGTACTCGGCATCGCCCTAACCCTCCTGAGTGCTCTGCTACTCGACCGAGTCTGGACCTATATTGCAACCGCCCTGGTCACCCTCGACCTGGCAATTTTGCTCAACGGTCTGAACCCGCTGACCCTGCTGATTATCTCTATTCTGCTCATCGGTGGCGTTATCTGGCGTCTGCTGGCTCGACAGAATAAGCAGGATGCAGTAGCTCCGCACCAGGATTCTGAGCAGCTTGAGGATTTCCCTCAGTATCAGAATCAGCCGGGTACGTACCCGCAGGGCAATGTCCAGATGCAGCAGCCCCCGGCTCCTCAGCACGGCTATCAGCCTCGCCACGAGGAAAACATCTAGGCATAAGCACACATAGGTTCTACTTCTGCGGCATTCTGTAGTAGGATTACCTATGTCCCTTCCGAGGGGCAGTCATTCGAATTGCGGTTCCCAGCCTTCAGGCTGGGAACCGTTTTTCTTTACTCTCAAGCAACCAGCTATAGTTTTCCTCCACACCAAGAAAACATCTTTGGTTCTTCGCTTCTCAGATCCCCTATCGTCTCCCCTCTCAATTTGTTCTCTGCAAAACGCTTGTGTGGCTCCTGAGTCACTTATAGAGGGCTAACGTTCTTCTGCACCTAGGACTGCGTAAGGCCTCGCAGTACGAGGGAAATGAGAAGATTCGCTGTGGCTTGTAACTGCAATCCCGGCGTCGGAGCGCAGGGCTACAGGAGGCCCTTGCCAAGTCTCTAAGAAGAAATATCAGCTGCACAGCATAGATCGCTCTCGCAACCCTTAACTTTGGCGTTTTCTACCGTGGCGTCCGGGCTTTATTCTCTGGTCTCCCCTCCAGAAGCTCTCAGAGCCTCTTAGAAGCTTTCAGGGGGCTCTCAGAAGCTGCTATAACACCCCACGACCGCTGTTTGTGCATGGGGGCGCTGCAGAAAAGCAGACAGAGCTTCAGCCTTCCTGCACATCTTCAAAAGGGCATAACA
>NZ_CALJRY010000163.1 GCF_937976295.1 uncultured Rothia sp.
ACCTGGGCGACTTCACCGAATACGTCCAGCTCAGCCGCCAGATCGCCGAACTGGAGAAGAAGGCGTCCAAGAGCAACGAACGCCACGCACGCGCGCAGGCACACCACAGCATCCAGCAGCTACTACCCGGCGACATCATCTACATTCCGCACGGCCGCTCCCGCGGCTACGCAGTCGTCATCACCCGCTCCGACTCGCACGCCGACCCGCGCATCGGCATCGTCACCGAGGATGCACACCAGCGCACCGCCTCAACCCGCGACTTCGAAGGCGCCATCGAACCGGTCTCACGCATCAAAATCCCCAAGCGCCTGAGCCTCAAAACCGCCAAGGAACGCCGCGACACCGCAAGCCGCATGCGCCAGGCACTCTACGACGGCCGCGCCCCGCGTGCGCTCGCACAGCAGAACATCCCTGCTCGTCAGAACAGCATTGACGCGCAGCTGGAGGCTCTGCAGGCTCAGTTGCGCAACCACCCGTGCCACGGCTGCTCCGACCGCGCAAACCACATGCGTTGGGCTGAGCGCTGGCAGAAGCTCAACTCCGAAACGGAAGGGTTGCGCCGCCAGATTGCCCGCCGCACCAACACAATCGCGCAGGTCTTCAACCGCATTGCGCGCCTGCTGGAAAGCTACGGCTACGTTGAACGCACCGAAGACGGCGAACTGTCACTCACCACCGGCGGCCAGGCTCTGCGCCGCATCTACGGCGAGCGCGACCTACTGACCGCCCTATGCCTGGACGCGCACTTCCTCGACGGACTGGAGCCCGCCGCCATCGCGGCAACCGTCGCCGCGCTAACCTACCAGGGTAAGCGCGACGCGGTGGAATACCTGGCCCACTACCCGCACCCGTCCCTGCGCGCACCCATTGCGACGATTACGCAGCGCCTCGCCGACCTGAACGCCGCCGAGGAACAGTTCAAGGTCAACCCGACCCCGGCATGCGACTTCGGCCTGGTCGAACCCATGTACGCCTGGGCGAACGGCGCCCACCTCGCAAAGGCAATCGAGGACACCGGCCTTGCCGCCGGCGACTTCGTGCGCTGGGCAAAGCAGGTACTGGACGCCCTGGACCAGATCGCGCACATCCGTTCGCTGGACCCGGTCATTCGCGCTCGCTGTGAAGAGGCGATTGAGGCGGTCCGCCGCGGCGTGGTCGCGCTGGACGTCTAACCCGCACCTTACACATAGTGCTACACGCGCCCGACCGGTTCGGGCTACCACCCCCGCTCCCATGCAACGTTCCGCCCCATCTAAGGCACGTCATCTAAGGACAAACGAACTACCGCAGGCAGCGGGGGTGCTTCTATACTCAAATGAGATGCTCAGCTCAGCTGCGCGGACACAAACGAAGTGCCCGCCCACGTGCGCCCCGGCGCGCCTCAAAGGTGAAAGGATTCAAATGTCTACCCGTATTTTCGTAGATGGTAGCGTGTACAGCCCGGTCGACCCCTACGCAACCGCAATGCTGGTCGAAGACGGCTTCGTCCGCTGGGTTGGTTCCGATTCCGGGGCACGTTCAATCGCCGACGAATCAACCACCATCACCGAACTCGAAGGCGCCCTGCTCACCCCCACCTTTGCGCGCGCACTAGCACCGGTAGCAGGCAAAGAAGCACCCGAAATCCTCGACTACCTGCAGGCATACCGCGCAGCCGGCTACCACACCCACACCGTACTCGCCGGCATGGAAGACGTACCCGACCTCGTCTCCGCACTCAGCTACTACACCGCCGAACACGGCACACCCGACATCCGCCTCATCCTCAACGCCACCGGCGTAGAAACCGACGAACTCATCAGCGCCATCAAGGCACTACGCCCCCTCACCGAAGGCGAACGCGCCGTCAAAGGCCTGCAGCTGGTAGGCATCTCCGTCGCACCCACCGAAGCCCCCGCAGCAGCACAGGTCGCCGAAGACGCCGCGCTCCTGCTCTCCATCGACGCATCCACCGGCTTCACCACCGCAGCTGACGCCGCGCTCGCCGTACGCGAAAACCACCCCTGGCTGTCCATCCGCCTCGACGCCGCAATCAGCACCCCGCAGGACCCCATCACCGACGAATACCTCACCAAGCTGGCGGAAGCACGCATCAACCTCGGCCTGACCGTCAGCGAACCCGAAGAAGACGAAGAAGCCAACGACACCGTCCAAGCACTCCTCGCACACGCCGGGGGAGAAGCACGCGAGTCCGTAGCCTCCGTAGCCCGCCGCGCAAACGCAGTCGGCACCTCCATCGCCCTTGGATCCGACACCCAACTCTACGCACCCGGCGCCTGGTCCCTCATCCGCGAACTCATCAACGACGAACACGGCATCTCCGCACGCAGCGCCTTCGCCGCCCTCACCCGCGGCGTATACCGCCTAGCACACGAAGAAAACCCCTTCACCGGCCAGCTAACCCCCGACACCCCCGCATACGTAGCACAGTGGCGCGTCGAAGCCCTCATGGTCCAGGCACCCGACTCCCGCGTAGCATCCTGGAGCACCGACCCCCGCGCTCGCATTCCGTTGCTTCCGGTGCTGGAGGAGGATTCGCCTCTGCCCATCCTGGAATCTATTTACACTGAAAGTAACTAATTTTTAGCTTGTCCACACCTTTTTAGGCGGTTCAGGAGCGGCGGAAGCCCCCGATGGTTCAGTTGCCCACATGTTTACCCGGTATACTGGATACCTACACTGCCTGTTTTATGTACACCTGTGAGGGAGTAATATGCGCGTTCTAACTGTCATCCCGACGTATAACGAGAAGGAAAACCTGCCCATCGTGGTAGAGCGTCTTCGCAAGGCAGCTCCCGAGGTGGACATTCTCGTGGTGGATGATAACAGCCCCGACGGCACCGGCCAGATTGCTGATGAGCTGTCGGCTAAGGATTCCCAGATTCACGTTCTGCACCGCACCGTTAAGGACGGTCTGGGTGGCGCATACCTCGCTGGCTTCGATTGGGGCCTTGAGGCAGGCTACGACGTTCTGATTGAGATGGACGCTGACTGCTCGCACCAGCCTGAACAGCTTCCTTCTCTGGTTCGTGCTGTGGAGGCGGGCGCTGACCTGGCTATCGGTTCGCGTTACGTTCCCGGCGGCAAGACCAAGAACTGGCCGGCTCACCGTCAGATTCTCTCTCGCGGCGCTAACCTGTACACCCGCCTGATTCTGGGCACCTCCATTAAGGACATTAC
>NZ_CALJRY010000164.1 GCF_937976295.1 uncultured Rothia sp.
TCTTCCGATCTAGGACCCTCGCCGGGTCGCTTAGGAAGCACCCGGCGGGGGTCTTTGTTCGTCTTGGCTCGTATGGTCTGCGGGCTTGCAAATACCTGCAGTAGATAGGGAAGTTAAAAACATACCGCCCGCTCCTACTGGAAAACGGACGGTGAGAAGTCAGCATCGGAAGGATGCCTTATTAAGAATCTTTCGTTATCGATTCTAGCACAGGAGTTTGGTGGTTGTGCAAGTGCTTCACATAAAAATTTTTTTGCTCTTTTGGGGATGAGAATGACGGTTTTGAATGCGCATATGGCGTAGTCGGGTTATTGTTAGTCTCAGATGAGCGCAATGATGCTTATCGAGAGTGCAATGTCTGCACTTAATTGCAATCACTCACAAAGGAGTATGCCATGTCTACGGACATGAAGAACTATCGTATCGGTGTTGATGTCGGCGACCGCTCTGTTGGTCTTGCCGCTATCGAGTTTGATGATGCTGGTTTCCCTATCCAGAAGCTTGCTCTGGTGACTTTCCGCCACGACGGCGGGCTAGACCCGACTGAGAATAAGAGTCCGAAGAGCCGCAAGGAAACTCGCGGTGTTGCTCGTCGTACGATGCGCATGAACCGTCGTCGTAAGCAGCGTCTGCGTGACCTCGATAAGGTACTTGAGAAGCTGGGTTACACCGTGCCGGAAGGTCCTGAGCCTGAGACCTATGAGGCGTGGACTTCGCGCGCTCTGCTGGCTTCTATCAAGCTGGCTAGCGCTGATGAGCTGAATGAGCATTTGGTGCGCGCTGTGCGTCATATGGCTCGTCACCGTGGTTGGGCTAATCCGTGGTGGTCTCTTGACCAGCTGGAGAAGGCGTCGCAGGAGCCGTCGGAGACTTTTGAGATTATTCTGGCTCGTGCGCGTGAGCTGTTTGGTGAGAAGGTTCCGGCTAACCCGACTCTGGGTATGTTGGGTGCTCTTGCCGCTAATAATGAGGTTCTTCTGCGTCCTCGCCGTAGCTACAACGCGAAGGAAGCTAATAACCCTAAGAAGGGTGAGAAGTACCTGGCTGATTATGGCACTCAGCCGTTGATGGCTGCGAAGGTGCGCCAGGAGGACCAGCTAGCTGAGCTCCGCCGCATCTGCGAGGTGCAGGGTATTGAGGATCAGTATGAGACTCTTCGCGAAGCTGTCTTTACTCACGTGCGCCCCTACGTTCCGAAGGACCGCGTGGGTAAGGATCCGTTGAACCCGGATGAAATCCGCGCAAGCCGCGCCTCACTGGAGTTCCAGGAGTTCCGCATCCTTGATTCGGTGGCGAATCTGCGTGTACGTACCGATTCCCGTACCAAGCGTGAGCTCTCCGAAAGCGAATACGATACCGCAGTTGATTTCCTGATGTCGTACACGGGTAAGGAGCAGCCGAGCTGGGCCGATGTGGCAGAGGAGATTGGCGTTCCGGGTAACCGTCTGATTGCCCCGGTTCTTGAGGATGTTCAGCAGAAGACCGCACCCTTTGACCGTTCGTCTGCAGCCTTCGAGAAAGCGATGAAGACGAAGACCGAAGCGCGCAAATGGTGGGAATCGAACGATGACGACCAGCTGCGCAGTCTGTTCATTATGTTCCTTGCTGACGCAACGGATGACACTACCGCTGCTGCTGAACAAGCTGGTCTGTATGATTTGTTTGCGAGCTGGCCTGAAGAGGAACGCGAAGCTCTTTCTAATATCGCCTTCGAAGCTGGCCGCGCAGGATACAGCGCGACGACCCTATCTAAGTTGAGCGAGTACATGCACGAACACCGTGTGGGTCTTCACGAGGCCCGCAAGGCTGTCTTCGGCGTGGACGATACCTGGCGCCCGCCCCTGGCTAAGCTGGAGGAGCAGACGGGCCAGCCTACGGTGGACCGCGTTCTGACGATTCTGCGCCGCTTTGTGCTGGATTGTGAACGCCAGTGGGGTCGCCCGCAGGCAATCACGGTTGAGCATGCCCGCACCGGTCTGATGGGTCCCGCTCAGCGTCAGGACATTCTGCGTGAGCAGAAGAAGAACCGTGAAGAGAACGAACGTATTCGCAACGAACTGCGTGAGTCTGGCGTGGAGAACCCGAAGCGCGTGGATGTTCGCCGTCATTTGATTGTGCAGGAGCAGGAGTGCCAGTGCTTGTATTGCGGCACGATGATTACGACGACTACTTCTGAGCTGGACCACATCGTTCCGCGCGCTGGCGGCGGCTCCTCTCGTCGTGAGAATTTGGCGGCGGTGTGCCGCTACTGTAACGCGATGAAGAGCAACACCCCGTTCTACCGCTGGGCTTCCCCGGAGAGGTTCAAGGAGACCATTGACCGTGTCCGCCAGTTGAAGGCCTTTAAAGACCCCAAGAAGGCTAAGATGCTGAAGAATCAGATTCGCCGCCTCAAGCAAACCGAGGCTGATGATCCGATTGATGAGCGCTCGCTGGCTTCAACTTCGTACGCGGCTGTGGCGGTGCGTGAGCGTTTGGAGCAACACTTTAATGAGGGCCTTGCCCCCGACGATAAGAGCCGCGTGGCACTGGACGTTTATGCCGGCGCCGTGACGCGCGAATCCCGTCGCGCGGGTGGCATTGACGAGCGTATTCTTCTGCGCGGTGAGCGTGATAAGAACCGTTTTGATGTGCGCCACCACGCAATTGATGCAGCGGTCATGACCCTCCTGAACCGTTCGGTTGCTCTCACCTTGGAGCAGCGCCACCAGTTGAAGCGTGAGTTTAATGAGACGAAGCGTGAGAATGGCTGGCGTGACTTTACTGGCCTGTACCCGGCTTCTCAGGAGAAGTTCTTGGAGTGGCGTAAGGCAGCTACTGTTCTGG
>NZ_CALJRY010000165.1 GCF_937976295.1 uncultured Rothia sp.
ACGTTACCGAACGGCAGCTCAATCGGCGCCTGCGGCTTCGACACGGTAATCTCCACCGCCTCCACAAGCTCAAACATCGTGAGGATACCCTCGGCAATGTTCACCGCGAGGGTCTCAATCAAGTCCAGCGAACCGTTCGTCACGTGGCGGTGAATCAGGTCAACCACGAGCGCATAGTTCGTGGTCTTCGTCAGGTCATCCGTGGCGGCTGCTGCGGAAAAATCGCTGTACAGGGTCACGTCCACAACGAACGGCTGGCCGTCGCGCTTCTCAAAGTCAAGCACGCCGTGGTAGCCCTTGGCGGTAATGCCGGTGAGGGTGATGCGGTCGTGGCGTGCGTAATCTGCCTGAGTCATTGGGGTCTCCTAAAAGTATTCGGGTAATCGGCGGTGGCGGGCGGGGTTTAACTAACGGGCTCTAGCTAACAGAGCGCAGCGCGGAGGCGACCGTCACCGCATCCACGCTGGCGGGCACGTCATGCACACGCACCGCCCACACGCCGCGCGCAGCCACCAGGGCGGTCACCGCCGCAGAAGCTGCCGCACGGTGATTGGCCGGGCGCGGCTCCGACAGCGACTGCCACAGTTCGCGTTCAGCCTCGCCCGCATCGGTTGCGGTGAAGCCGCTCGCGTTCAGGCGCTCAGCCAGCGCCATATCCGCCGCGGTGAGGGCGTTGGCGATAAAACGCTTGCGGGAACCGGCAATGAGCAGACGGTGGCCCAGGCCCTGCAACTCATCAATAGCGGCGAGCAGCTCCCAGTCCTGCATACCGCCCTTCGCAAAGCCCAGACCCGGGTCAAGAATCAGGTTCTGCGGCAGCACACCGGCGGCGAGGAAACGCTCGCGCAGGCCGGTCAGCTCCTCCACCACCTCGGTGACGACGCCGCGCGGGTACTCCGCCAGGCTGTTCATGGTCTGGGAGGTGCCGCGGGCGTGCATGAGGATGTACGGCACCTGCAGTTCGGCGGCGGTTTCAATCATTTCATCGCTCACGTTCAGGCCGGACACGTCGTTGATGATGTGCGCACCCGCGGCGATGGCGGCGCGGGCGGTCTGCGGGTTCATGGTGTCCACGCTGATGGTGGTGCCCATCTGCGCGACTGCCTCGATGACGGGCAGGATACGGCGCTGCTCCTCCTCCACGCTGATGCGCACGGCACCGGGGCGGGTGGATTCGCCGCCAATGTCGATAATGGAGGCGCCCTCCGCGATTATGCGGGCGGCGCGGGCGATGGCGTCGGTGGCGGCGTAGTGCTGGCCTCCGTCGCTGAAAGAGTCGGGGGTGACGTTGAGGATGCCCATCACGAGGGTGCGTTCGGCGGCGAGCGCATCGCAGGGCAGGGGGGCTACACGGGTGGTGTGTGTGGATTCAGTCATAAATTTATCGTACCGAATCTGCGGTGCGGTGGAGTTTAGCGCAGTGATTGACTGGGCTATTGAGGCAGCGCTGTGGACTGTTCGGGTGACACGGCACGCAATATTTGCATTGCAGATACTTATTTAAGGGTATGCTGGGAGGGCACGCATACCGCGCCGGGCGCGTTCCCGGTCGGCGGTGCGCACCCACACATACATACTCTAGGAAGTGACTCGTTGTGAATATGAAGACTGGAGCTTGGATCCTCTCCCTGGTGGCTCTTGCCGCGCTAGTGACTATTGTGCTTGCTGAAGGTGCTCCCGCGGTGCGCTGGATTGCTTTCGGCACCGCGACCGGTTGCGGTTTCATTGCCGTGGGCTTGATCGTGACGCTTGCCCTGGGTTGG
>NZ_CALJRY010000166.1 GCF_937976295.1 uncultured Rothia sp.
TTAGCCTTTTCGTCGATAGGTTAGTGTCTTCACTGCGGGTTAAAGACCCACGGTGAAGACACTAACCTATCGAAAACCTCGGTCTAAAAAGTGGGCGGCCCCGAACACTTCCGCATCCGGGGCCGCCCGCCACCTGTCAGAGCCTATTTCTTAGCGCCGAACGCCCCCGTCCACGCCCAGCGCGTCAGCACCGCCGTGCCCACCGCAACCGCCATCGGTAGCCATGCACTCGCACCCTGACCCGTAAAACCAATCAACAACGTCAACGCAGACAGCGGCGCATTCATCGACACGCCCAAAAACGCCGCCGTACCCGTCAACGCCGCCGCATACAACACCATCGACGCGCCACCCGGCACCCCGTCCAAACCGGGGAACGCCCACAGCACCAGCGCCGCCACACAAAACGCAGCCGCCGCACCCAACGCCAAACCCGGCGTCAACGTACCGCCATACGAACCCGAACGCAGACTCAACAACACTACGGCAGCCTTCGCCACGCACAACGCCAACACATACACAGCCGCCGCTGCAGACAAGCCGCCCGCCGCCGCATCCAAAGACACATCAAACGTGTGCTGAGTCAGCAGGCGACCATTACCCAGAATCTCTGGAAGCCACAGCGAAACCACCGCGACCAGCACAAACGCCACCGGAATACGCCACAAAAGAGAACGGTCCTTCGCCTTAATCTTCTCCGCACGCTGCGACAACGCCCTAAAACCCAACGCCAACGGAGCCAACACCACACCCGTCAACGCCGCAACCGTCAGCGTCGTCGCATCCAACGGAAGTTGCGGCACCGGGTACGTCGGCGCACTCGAAATCACCAGATTCGCCGTGACCGTCGCCGTCCACACCGTCACCGCACCCACATACAGCGACCACAAGCTCAGGCCCGCAGCCATCGCCTCCACAAGGTACACCAGACCACCAACCGGCACCTGATACACCGCCGCCAAACCGGACGCCGCACCCGCCGCCACCAGCAGACGACGCTCACGATCACCCAACAGCGGCGAACCATCCGGGCGAGTGCCACCCACACGCTCCAGAAAACGCGCGCACCGACCCGCAGCCAGCGCACCCAGCTCACGCGGCGCGACCTCCTTACCCACAGGGGAACCCGCACCCACCGCAACAATCTGAATCACCGAATGCGAAATCTGCCGCCACAGCGACGGCGCACGATCCTCCTCAGTAGCACCGGCAATCTGCGACTTCACGCCGACCACACGCCGACCGCCGGACTGCAAGTAGTACCAAACCAACGCCACAAACGGACCCAACGCCGCCAAAACCAGGGCACGACGCGCCGGGTCAGCGCCGTCAGTGACCATCGGGTGATGCCCCTCAGCCTGACCGAAAGTTAGCTCCTGCATAAAGTCCAGAACATAGTGCAGAACAATCGCACCCAGGCCGCTGAACACGCCCGTGACCAGCGCGGCAAGGGTCAGCCCCAGCAGGAGGCGAAATGAAAAAGAGCGGGAACCCGCAGGATTCTGCGGGCTATTTGAGGAGGAACCAGTATGAGAAGACATAGAAAAAAGGGGTTTGTGCGTTGCGTGCTGTGTGTTGTTGAAAGCCTCATGCCCGGCACAAACTGCCGCGGTTGAAGCTGCTTTCATTCTACTCCCGCGCTTTTGGCGGCTCGTGGACGGGCCACAAGGTGAGAGCAAGGTGAGAACAAGGTGAGAAGCTAAGCCCGGCGCATAGGGATGCGGTACATGGGCGCGGTGTATGGGCACGCTGAGTGAAGCCGCCGCGTAGAAAGCCTAGAAGAAGCACGAGCCAGGTCACACGCCCGTAGCCGCACCCGCTATGCTGGAAGGGTACGCCTCCACACGCCCGCCGCGCACAGCACACCGCGTGCTCCGGCAGGGCGCAGGCACCCCATTAGGAAGGATCAACGATGACCGCAACTATTGCTTTTCTCGGCACCGGCTCCATGAACGGCTCCATCGCCGCAGGTCTGCTCGCAGCCGGCCACGACCCCGCACACATCCGCGCCACCGTGCGTAGCGAAGAATCTCACGCCGCCCTCGCCCAGCGCCTCGGCGACCAGGTAGAAATCATCACCACCGGCGGCGAAGCCGACGGCAACCACAAGGCAACCGCCCACGCAGACGTCGTGCTGCTCGGCGTGAAGCCTTACGGCATCGTCGAACTTGCCCGCGACATCGCACCCGCCCTCGCACCGAACGCCGTTGTGGTGTCCGTTGCTGCTGGTGTGACCCTCGAAACCCTCGCCGAGTGCCTTCCCGCAGGTCAGCCCATTGTTCGCTGCATGCCGAACACCCCCTCCTCCGTGGGCAAGGGCGTGCTCGCCATCTCCACCACCGACACCGTGAAGGAGGAGCAGAAGAAGCTCGTCGAAGAGGTCCTGGGCACCGTCGGTCTGGTCGTTGAGGTCCGCGAAGACCAGATGGACGCGGTCACCGCAGTCTCCGGTTCTGGCCCGGCATACGCGTTCCTGCTTGCGGAGGCGATGGCAGCCGCCGGCGAGAAGCTCGGCCTGGATGCAGACACCGCGCTCAAGCTTGCCAGCGCAACCGTTGCCGGTGCGGGCTTCCTGCTCGACACCAACCCGGATGCGCCCGCCCTGCGCCGCGCCGTGACCAGCCCGAACGGCACCACCGAGCGTGCACTGAACACCTTCGTGGACGGTGGCCTCTTCCAGCTGACCGAGGACGCGATGCGCGCCTGTGCGGCACGTTCGGCGGAAATGAGCCAGCTGTACACCGCTGACGAGGACTAATACCGTCTGGTAGCATCCTCCTGACTAGCTGAAACTACAGAAAAACAGCCTCCTCCCGGCAGAACGGGAAGAGGCTGTTTTTCTATGTCTAATCGCGGGCTCCTCAAAACCAGCAGAGCTGGGGAAGATAACCGCCGCAGCGCGGAAAAACGCGCTTAGGGCCGCGCCGCGAAACGCTCAATCAGATCCACCTGACCGGACACGATCAGAATGTCGCGCGAGTGAATGCGGGTGGTCGCGTCCGCGTAGGTGAAGTCCTCACCGGGGGACTTAATACCGACCACGGACACACCGTACTTGGAGCGGATATCCGACTCAGCGAGGGTGAAGCCGTGAGTTTCCTTCGGCGGGCGCATCTTCGCAATCGCGAAGTCGTCATCAAACTCAATGTAGTCCAGCAGTCGACCCGAGACGAGGTGCGCGGCGCGGCGGCCGGCGTCCGCCTCCGGGTAGACCACGTGGTGCGCGCCAATACGCTCCAGAATCTTGCCGTGCGCGGGGGTGATAGCCTTCGCCCAGATACGCTCCACGCCAATGTCTACGAGGTTCGCGGTAATCAGCACGGACGCCTCCACGGAGGTGCCCACACCCACCACGGCGGAACCGAACTCGTCCGCGCCCAACTGGTGCAGGGTGTCGATATCGGTCGCATCGGCGGAGACCACGTGGGTCAGCACGCCGGACCACTTCTGCACCAGTTCGGGGTCCTTCTCAATCGCGAGAACCTCTTTATTCTGCAGGCGCAACTGAGCAGCCACTGCTGAACCGAAGCGGCCCAGGCCGATCACGAGAACGGGGGCGTTATGTGCACTAGCCAATGGTCGGCCTTTCTTCGGGGAACTTGTAGAGGCGGCGGCGTGAACGCATTGCCAGGCCGGTTGCGGCGGTTGTTGTACCCACACGACCAATGAGCATCAGAACGCTGAGCACGTATACGCCTGCCGGAGGTAGGCTGGCGGAGAGGCCGTTCGAGAGGCCGCAGGTCGCGAAGGCGGAGATGACCTCGAAGATGACTTCTTTGAGGTC
>NZ_CALJRY010000167.1 GCF_937976295.1 uncultured Rothia sp.
TCTTCAACCAGCAGGTTTGCGCTCTTGTCTACCCAGTTCATGAGGACCCTGCCGGAGAGCTCAATGCGCTCGCCTGCCGCCGAATACCAAATCAGGGCGGGGGTCTGCTGGCTGCTGAGTTTCTCGAAGAAACGGTTCAGAGTCGTGGGCGCGGGCGCGCCGGTGGGGGAAAGAGTAACCATGGGTTTCACTCTACCGTACCGGGGGAAGAGCAGTCAGGGAGAATGCGCGCGGCGCTAAAAGACGCAGGGGTAAAGTAAAAACTTCTAATGGTGCTTGAAAAAACCTAAGGGCTCAGAATATTTAACAGCCCTAATGCCTCATTTTGGAATATGGCATAAATATAAATTGGAAATGTAAATGCTTCGCAATGCCTCGAAAAAATATTTAGAAACCGCCTAGGGAAAAAGATAAGTTTTTCTTGTCTAATTATTGGATTCTTTCCCGGCGGTCGAGCCGGGGTGGGTGAGGTGGTTGCCGCAAACCCTTATTATTTGCGGCCAAGATGCAGAATTTGCAAGCGATGGAAACCATGCCTCGAGTAGGGAAATCTAAGGTTGCCCTTAGGTGTGAGCGAGGGCAAGTAGCGTGCGCAAAAATATATAAAGGTCAAATTCACATTAAATATGACGTCTCTAACACATACATCTAAATATTGTTTAAGTCTAGTTTGACGAAACGGCGTGTCGCACGTCTAATAGATATATAAGCGTGTTTGCTCTGGAAGGGACCGTAGAGGCCAAAGCAAACCATGCCACACCATACACACTAAGATTCCGTCCACGACGGATCCGCAGACTCATTAAGCTCACAATGAGAACACGGAAGGAAAACCCATGGGCTCCTACATTGCATCGGACCGCTCCATCGCGGCCGCGCGCGCATCAGGCGCTCAGCACCGTAGCATGAATCCCACTCAATCTCTCGAAAAAGCCGCCGACGCCTTTCTCGCAGACGCAGAACAAAACATGCCTACCTGCACCGACGTATGGACCGCAGCGGCAGGGCTCTACGGAACCGAAGGCGAAGACGGAGAACTCGCCTGGCAAGCTGAAGCACTCTGCGCCCAGACCGACCCCGAAGCCTTCTTCCCCGAGAAGGGCGGCTCCACCCGAGACGCCAAAAGGGTATGCGGTGTATGCCCCGTGCGCGAAGAATGTCTACAATATGCAATGGACAATGACGAGCGCTTCGGAATCTGGGGCGGGCTGTCAGAACGTGAACGCCGCCGACTGCGCAAGCAGGCGAACTAAGCCAGGAAGGTACCACCCACATGCAGACCGCACGACTGTGCTCTCGCCAGACCTGCCAGCGAGAGGCGACTGTTACTCTCCACTATTCCTACGCAGACTCCACGGCACTTATCGACGCACTCTCTGAGTTCCGCGAACCCCACGCCTACGATCTCTGCAACCATCACGCTGCACGACTGACGGCACCGCAGGGTTGGCGAGTGGTCTACAAGGTACCCGTTCAGGACACCGCTGAATCCTAGAATCTAAAACCAAGAATTAAACACCCGAATGCAAAGAACCTTCCGCGAATTCATGCGGAAGGTTCTTTGCGTATGAGAAACTGGCAGATAGTACAGACACCCGCAACTCACTCAAACAGCATTCACTCGAAAAGAACGCGAGATCCATGAGCAAAGAAACACACCGAGGAATGTGGGGCGCACTGCGCCCCGCTATCCGCCGCACCAGCGCCGAAGAATTACTCCACGCCCGACGCACCGAAACTAAAACCAGCGAACCGGCGCCGCACACCGGCGCCTTCGGACGCATCGCAGCAGACGTGCCCACCGTCGCCGAAGAACCCGACCTGCCCACCGGAAACGTGCCCGTCGTCCCCGCCCGCAGCAAACTGCGCGAACAGGGCGTCGGCACCCGCGTGCGCACCCGCACCAACGTCTCCACCGGCTTCGTGCCCCTCGTCCGAGACTCGAAGAGCACCCCCAAAAACCCGACGCTCAGCGACCTCAACCGCAAAACCATGCAGAAGGCCGCCGAAGCAGAAGCCGTTGCAGCAGCTGAAAAAGCGACCGAAGCAGAAACCGTCGCTACCGCGGAGGCGGCAAGCGCCTCCACCGCCGGACGCAAGTACCGCACCGAAACCACCCGCACCGGTCACACCCAAGCGGTCGCAGACCCCAACGCGCCGCTGTCCTCCCTGGCAGCCTCGCCCGAAGCTGCAGAACGCGCCGCGGCCCGCGAAGACGCCGTGGAAGACACCCCGCGCTTCCTCAAGCTCCGCGCAACCCTCATCGCGCTCACCGTACCGCTGACCGTACTCATGATCGCGATCCGTGCCGTAGCCTCCGCACCCTTCCTCTGGCTCGAATACCACCGCCCCGGATTCCCCGAAGACAGCTACGGCTACTACCTCATCGAGAGGATGCGCCTGGGCTCCTACGGTGTGGACTACATCAACAACTTCGCGCCGCGAGAGTACCTCGCCCGCGTTACCACCGGTGCCGACAACACCCTTGCCTTCACCGAAGCAGAAGTGAACCACATGCACGACGTGAAGTGGGTACTGCTCATCGCCACCGTAGCCGTTGCCGCGCTCTTCCTGCTGACGCTCTTTAGTAGTATCTCCCTGCGCGAGCGCGCCCCCGGAACCATCCGCCGTAGCCTCTTCTGTGGCGCATGGATTACCCTGGGACTCATCGTGGTGCTCGGCGTTGTGGGCGTCTTCGGCTGGGAATGGTTGTTCACCACCTTCCACCAGGTGTTCTTCCCGCAGGGCAACTGGGAGTTTTCCGTACGAAGCACCCTCATCCGCCTCTACCCGCCGCAATTCTGGATTGACGCAGCAATCGCCGTAGCGGTCCTCGTGGCAGCGCAGATTTCCCTCCTGCTCGTGACCACCTGGCCCACCAAATACCGCAAGCTCAAGGCAGAACGCCGCCGCCAGGAACGCCAGGAACTGCGCGTCAAGCTCGCCTCCGCACGCGTCAGCGACAACTAAAACACGCGTCGGCGACAACTAAAACCATCAGCCACTTCACCGCGCGAACCAGCGTGGACAGGGCACCCAAAGGGGGCTGGGCTCTACCACACGGTAGAACCCAGCCCCCTTCGCTATACCCAAGCTCGCATTGCTCGTGCCTCAGCCCAGGTCTAAAACCCTGAGCCTAAAACCCCGGTCTAAAACCCGAGCCTAAATCCAGGACTTAAACCACATATGCGAATACCACTGCTCATACGGAATCACCTGAGCAGTCCACAACGGCATAAAGTACGCGCTCAACACCAACACACCCACCAGGTAAATCGCCACCAGCGTCACGCCCACACGAGCACGCAACACCGAACCGCGAGCACCCGACAGCGCCAGACCCAAAACACCCGCCAGCAGCAGGATCAGGAACGGCTCAAAGGACAGCGCGTAGAAGTAGAACATCGTGCGATTCGGGTACATAAACCACGGGAAATAGCCCGCACCGAACACAACCAGCAGCGCACCAAAACGCCAATCCCGCTTCAGAAGCAGAACCAGAAGCGCCACAATAATCGCCGGAATAAACGCCCACCAAATCGCCGGGTTACCGATATTCAAAATAGCCTCGGAACAAGACTTCACGGTACAACCCGAAGAACCCAGCTTCGGCGACTCATAGTAGTACGAGGTCGGGCGGCCCAAAATCAGCCACTGCCACGCCTGCGAAGAATACGTGTGCGGGCTGCTCAAACCAGAATGGAACTTAAACGCCGAGACATGGTACTCCCACAGGGAACGCAAATCCTCAGGAAGCCACATAACACCCTTGCCCGGGTTCTCGACAGCCCAGCGGCGGAAATACGCATTCGACGACTGGAACCAGCCCGCCCAGGTGCTCAGATACACCAGCAGACCCACACCAATTATCTGGAAGAACGCGGGGATGCCGTCACGCACCAGCGCCGTCAAACCCCACTTGTCCAGACCCACAATACGGCGAGCATTAATATCCCAGAACACCGTCAGCAGACCCATCGCCGCCACGAAGAACAGCGAATTCCACTTCACGCCCACCGCGGCACCGGCGCACACACCTGCAGCGAAACGCCACAAGCGCAGACCCATGCTCGGGCCCCACGGCATCGGCGGAAGCACACCGCTATTCTGGCGTGCCGCCTCCGCAATATTGCGCGCCAACACGCGCCGCGCCTGAATACGGTCAAGAACCAGACACACAAAAGTCGCCAGAATCCAGAACATCTGGAAAACATCCAGCAGAGCCAAACGAGACTCCACCAGCATCAGACCATCCACAGCGGCCAGAAGCGCCGCAATAGTCGCCACCGTCATCGAACGGAACAGCAACCAGCCAGCATAAGCAATCAACGCCACCGACAGGGTGCCAATCACCGCAGCAGAAACACGCCAACCAAAGGGATTATTATCACCAAAAATCGCCATGCCCGCGGCAATCATCCACTTACCCAACGGCGGATGCACCACATACTCCGGCGAATCCGTCAACAGACCCGACGGGTTACCGGCGGCAAAGGAAGCATTAGCGTCCTTCGACCAGCTCAACTCATAACCATAATGCAGATACGAGTAGGCATCCTTGGCGTAGTAGGTCTCATCAAAAACAATGGCATTCGGATGCGCCAAATTATAAAAACGCAGAATACCGGCAACCAGCACAA
>NZ_CALJRY010000168.1 GCF_937976295.1 uncultured Rothia sp.
AGCCGATTCAGACCCGCAGAATGCGCCAGAAGCTAAGTTCTACCTGCACTGTGTGCAAGCTACCCGATTCGCCCGGCTGACCCGTGAGCAGGCGCATAACCAACCAATCAGGGACAATAGAGGGTATGAACTTCTACAACCCCTCCGCAGCGCAGCCGGCACCCACACTCGTGGTGCCGCCCGTGCACGAGCGGCAGCTTCCCGGGAAGTCTCAGGAAACCACCGCCACCAACCCCTGGCCCCTCGCCCTGCTCGCGCAGAACCTCAAAAACTACGTAGACAAGGTTCCCGAGCTTTGGGTGGAGGCGCAGGTCGCTTCTCTCAACGGCCGCGGCGGCAACGTCTTCATGGAGCTCAAAGACCTCAACGAAGACTTCTCCTTCACCCTCGCCCTCTTCGGGCGTGCCGGTAGCGGCCTGGCGGCTGATGTGACCGTAGGCGCTCGCATCGTCACCCGCGCCAAGCCGAGCCTGTGGAAGAACGGCAAGCTCTCCCTCATCGGCAAGGAAGTGTACGCGGTCGGCACCGGCAACCTGCACGAGCAGCTGCAGCGTCTGCGTGAAGCTCTCGCCGCCGAGGGGCTGTTCTCTGACGCGCGGAAGAAGCCGCTGCCCATGCTGCCGAATCGTGTGGGTCTGATTACCGGCCGCGATTCTGACGCGGAGAAGGACGTCATCCGCAACGCCTCCCTGCGCTGGCCCGGTGTGGTCTTTGAGGTGCGCAATACCCGCGTTCAGGGTGAGGGCGCGGCGGCGGAGGTCATTGCGGCTCTTACCGAACTGGATGCCCACCCGGAGGTGGACGTCATCGTTATCGCCCGAGGCGGCGGCTCCTTCGAAGACCTGCTCCCTTTCTCCGAGGAGGCGCTCATCCGCGCCGTCGCGGCAGCCACCACCCCGGTGGTCTCGGCGATCGGTCACGAGGCGGACTCCCCCATCCTCGATGCGGTCGCCGACCTGCGCGCCTCCACCCCCACCGATGCGGGTAAGCGCATTGTGCCCGATATTTCGGAGGAAACCGCCCGCATCACCGAGGCGCGCGCCCGCCTGGACCGTGCGGTGCTCGGCTACGTGGGCATGCAGATGAACTACATTGCCCAGCTGCGCAGCCGCCCGGTGCTCACCCACCCGGAGTCATCCCTGCTCATGCATGTGGAGGAGCTGGGCCAGTTGCGCGAGCGCGCTCACCGTTCGGTACAGCACCGTCTGGAGCGTGAGTCAGCGACTCTGTCGCACACGTTGGCGCGGGTGCGTTCGCTCTCGCCTGCGCAGACGCTCAACCGCGGCTACTCCATCGTTCAGGATGCCGCGGGCGCTATTGTGCGTGATGCTTCGGCGCTGAGTGCGGGCGAGCAGATTACGGTGCGTGCGGCGACCGGGCAGGCGCAGGCGACCGTGACCTCCACGGATCCCTCAAACATCTCCTAAGTTTTACCCCTGGTTTTCACCCCTAAGTTTTACCTCTGAAAGGTTCCTCAATGAGCGAGAACATTAGCTTCAACAGCGCCGAACTGGGCGCCCCCGTCGAAACCCTCGGCTACGAGCAGGCGCGTGCCGAGCTGGAGCAGGTCGTGCGCCAGCTGGAGTCCGGTGCCAGCGACCTGGAGACTTCCATCGCCCTGTGGGAGCGTGGCGAGGCGCTTGCCGCCCGCTGCGAGGCGTGGTTGCAGGGCGCGCAGGAGCGCCTGAACGCGGCACGCGGTGCGCAGGCAGGTGCACAGGCAAGTACACAGAGCGGTCAGGAGCCTGCGGCGAACTAGCATGCCCCTCCCGGCGCGTTGCTCCGCCTCTCTTTCCTGGCGCATCGCGCATCCGCAACACCGCTAGAAATAGCCTGCCCCGCAGCTCATCAGAACTGCGGGGCAGGCTATTTCTGTCTATGTAGCAGAGGCAGCAGGGCTAGTGCTTCTGCTTGTAGTCAGCCATGAAGTTACCCAGACGCTCCAGGGCGCTGGTGAGGGTCTGCGTATCGGGCAGGAACACCAGGCGGAAGTGGTCCGGGTCCTTCCAGTTGAACGCGCGGCCGTGGCTGAAGAGAATCTTCTGGCTCTTCAGCAGGTCCAGGGCGAACTGCTCATCGTCGGTAATGTCGAAGCGCTCAATATCGATCTTCGGGAACAGGTAGAGCGCACCGTCCGCGTTGGTGCAGCTGATGCCGTCAATCTCGTTGAGCATCTTGTGCGCCAGGGTGCGCTGCTCGTACAGGCGGCCGCCGGGAACAATCAGCTCGTTAATGGACTGGTAGCCGCCGAGCGCGGTCTGGATTGCATGCTGTGCCGGAACGTTGGAGCACAGGCGCATGGAGGCGAGCAGGTGAATACCCTCAAGGTAGCTTGCGGCATCCTTCTTGGGGCCGGTGATAGCGACCCAGCCTGCACGGTAACCGCAGACGCGGTACGCCTTGGACAGACCCGAGAAGGTCAGGCAGAGCACGTCGTCGCCGGTGAGGGTTGCCATGTTGATGGCTTCAGCGCCGTCGTAGGTAATCTTTTCGTAAATCTCATCGGAGAAGACCACCAGGCCGTGCTCGCGTGCCACGTCGACAATCTGCTTGAGCACGGAGCGCGGGTACACGGCGCCGGTGGGGTTATTCGGGTTAATAACCACGATGCCCTTGGTGCGCTCGGTAATCTTCGACTTAATGTCTTCAATATCCGGGTACCAGTTGTTTTCCTCATCGCAGAGGTAGTGCACGGGCTTGCCACCCACCAGCGCGGTGGATGCGGTCCACAGCGGGTAGTCAGGCATGGGGACCAGGATCTCGTCGCCGGTCTCGCACAGTGCCTGCAGGGTCATCGGAATCAGCTCAGACACGCCGTTGCCGAGGTAGACGGCGTCGGTATCGAGGTTCATGATGCCGCGGTTCTGGTAGTGCTGCACAATGGCGGTACGTGCCGAGTAGAGACCGCGGGAGTCGGAGTAGCCCTGGGTTTCGGGCAGGTGACGAATGATGTCCATCATGATGGCATCCGGCGCCTCAAAGCCGAAGGGTGCGGGGTTACCAATGTTCAGTTTGAGGATGCGGTGACCCATCGCCTCCATGCGATTGGCCTCATCCAGAATGGGGCCGCGGATGTCGTACAGGACGTTGCTCAACTTTGAGGACTGACGGTACTTCGTCATGATGCTTTACTTTCTAGGGTGATCCAAAATGAATTGTGCTGCGTCGTCATCTGCGATGGGGTTGGAACCGCTAGTCAGACGCAACAGGAACGAGAGGTTACCCGTGTCTAATGTAGATGATACGCGGTTAATTGCCGTACGGGCGCTATCTGGCAGGGTACGGCGGATAATGGGCACCAGTTGCTGCTGCAAAAGTGCCGTTGAGGGATCTTCCAGGGTGACCAGGCGGTTATCGTCAATTGCCGGGTCGACGCTGTGCAGCAGGGTCACCTGCACGGTGTCTGCGGTGAGGGCTTTAACTCGCTCGGCGGGGTCGTCCTGAATCTTCGGGTCGTGCACACGGTAGCCGTAGAGGCTACGCAAAGAATCCACGCCGTAGGTGCCGCTGGAGTACCCGGTCGGGATGGAGAACGCCAGGGAAGACTGCACATCGCGCAGGCTCGCGAGGGAGCTGAGCTTGTAGCGGGCGCTCACGGCGCGGGTGGTGACCAGTACATCCTTGTTGGTGGCGTTTGCGCCGTTGAGGAGCATGAGCTCTTCGGGCAGGATGCGCGAGATGGCATTGGTCATGTCGGTGGTGCTCATGGCACGCAGGTTGATGGGGTCTGCGGAGCGGGTGGAGCTTGCGGTGGGGCTCGCGGTTGCGTCCGTATCATGCGCGGAGGCGGTGCTCTCCTCCGGGGTGGGGGTGGCCGCCGGGGGCAGGGTCACTCCGGCTGCTTGAGCGGAGGCGCTCACGGAGGCTGCGATGCGTTCGTTATGGGCGGCGGCGGGGCTGATTTTGCCGTCGTCGGTCAGGTAGAGCAGCAGGTCGCCGCTGTAGTCGATGACCAGGTCCAACGATTCAATCTCGGAGGCGGTGCTACCGGTTTCCTCGTCGTCGGGCAGAGTTGCGGTAGGGGTGGCGGAGTTACCCGAAGGAACCATGAGCCCGCGCAGGGCGGTAGCACGGCTGTTGTCGGTGTCAACAAGTTCGACGGAGTAGCCGACCTGTCGCAGGGCGCTCGCGTACACGTGCGCGACAGCGCGCATCGCACGCAGGGCACCGTAGCCGATGCGCAGGGTGCCGTAGCTGGATGCGGAGGGATCCACGTGCGGGGTCGTATCGTTGCCACCGCAGGCGGCGAGCAGCGGCATGAGCGCCAGGGAGGTGAGCGCCGCACGGCGGGTGATGGTCAGTCGGTTCATTAGGGAAGCTTCCGTGCGTTTTCGTCGGCAAGAAATTCGCGGTATTCGCGTGCCCAGCTGGCGGCGTTGGAGTAGCCCATCATGGAGGCAACCTCGTCGATGAGGGTGCCGTAGCGGATGGTGTCCAGCTCAGCGATGGGCACCCAGCGTGCGGTGTCGGAGGAGCCGTTGATTTCGTGGCGCAGTTCGCCGGTGACAATGTGGGCGCGGAAAACCACCCGCAGGGCGCAGAAGGGTAGCGCCTGCGGGTCTTTCTGGGTGGAGCGCACGGGGAAGTGTCCGGCGTGCACACCCAGAATGTCTTCAATGGCGACGCTGTAGCCGGTCTCTTCGAGGGTCTCCCTCAGCGCGGTCTCGTCCGCCTGTTCGCCGGGTTCCATGCCGCCTCCGGGCAGGGACCAGAGGGGGCTGAGCGCGCGGTCTTCGGGCACCCAACGAGTCATGAGCAGCTTGCCCTGCTCAATGATGACTGCGTAGGCTGCGGGTCGGGTTTCCATTGCTAATGCCATGGTTTGATTTTACCGTCTATCGTTCTTTAGCGTTTCTTGCCGCGGCGTGCGCTGGCGGCTTTGGCGGACTGTCGAGCATGCTGGCGTGCGTTGCCGTTTTTCTTGGCGTTGGCGCGCTTCTTATCGCGGGCTTCGCGGCGGGCGTTGGCGGCTCGTGCCTTCGCTTTTGCCTTTGCTTTTTCGGCGGCGACGCGTTCGGCGCGTGCCTGTCGGGTTTCGCTACCGCGGTCGCTGGTTGCGGTGCGGCCGCGCACAATACCGATGAAGTCCTGCAGGAGCGCTTCGAGCTCTTCGCTGCGCGGCTCGCCCTTGGGGGCACGCGGCCAGACCAGGTGCACCGGGTAGGTGTCCAGGCCCGCAACGGGGCGGTAGGTGAGGTCCTTGCGGTGGTAGAAACGCGCAATGGACATGGGCACAATGTACAGGCCCACGCCGGCGGCAACCAGCTCGATGGTTTCCTTATCGCTCAGACCTTCGGGCACGATGCGGCCGGCGCTCTCACGCCAGGCGCGGGACACTTCCTCGTAGGCGGGAATATCGGAGGCGGGCTGCAGCAGGAACTCTTCGGCAAGCTCCTCCACGGGCACCTCATCAAGCACGGTGAGCACGTGGTCCACCGGCAGAATGACCACGGGCAGCTCCTCGTATAGGCGGATGCTGTGGTACTTCTCGCCGTCGGTGCTTGCCGGCTCGCGGTCGGGGCGCACAATGCTCATGTGCGCGAAGGGGTTCTCGGGTACGTCCTGACGCTCAATGGGGGTGCGCTCAATGGGGGCGTGCTCAATGGGGGCGCGCTCGGCACCTTCGGCGAGTACCTCGGAGACGACGGATTCCTCGTCTGCCGCAGATTCAGCGGCGGGGTTACCGGCGGGATCAATCAGGCACAGGTCCTGATGCAGGGAGTCCAGGCCGCGCGCCTCACGCACGGGCACCTCCGCCAGCTGCACGCGGTCGCCGTAACGCTCATGCCAGCGGTTGAACCACTTGCCGGGCATAATCGCGGGCACGTAGCTGATGCGCAACATGGAGCGCTGCAGCACGGGCACGGGCAGAGCCTCCGGAGTCTGGATCATTGCCAGCTGCTCGGGGTGCAGGTACACGCGGGTGGGGGCCTCGGCGAGCGCTTCGGTTTCTACCTCGTCGGCAACGTTTTCGGGCGCGCTCAGCTCGGGGTCGATGATGGTGAGAGCAGGGTCGTTGACGGGCGGCTCTTCGGGAGTGCCTGCGGTGGAGGGTGCGGATGAACTCATCCCTCCACGCTAGCATATCTTGGGCGGTGGCATTGGGGCGGGTGAGCGGCCTCAACCCGGCGAGATAGTGCACCTATTCCCTGCTGGAGACAGGACTAGTTCTCGGCGATGTTCTCCGTAGAGTTCTCACCGGTTTCGTGGTTAATGCGGCGTTCGCGCAGCTGAGCCGCAATAACCATCACCGTAATAACAAGGGCGAGGGCGAGCGGGAACATCCACGGTTCCAGGCCGAGCGCGGCAAGAATTGCGAAGCCGATGGTGGTGTAGATGCACGCCCAAATGAAGGTTCCGACCAGCATCGCCGGAACCCAACGGCGCAGCGGCATTTTCGTGAAGCCGGTCGTGATGATGACCGCGGTTTGCAGACCCACGGTGAGAAAGCAGAGGGGCACGGCAATAACACCCCATCGGTTGATGAAGGCGCGCGCTTTGCGGTAGAGCGGGCTGTCCATAGCTTTGCGGATGCGGTCGAGGCGGGCGCCACCTTCAGCAGCGAGTGCACCAAGAGCGTACACGATGCTGGTGCGGACGATACCGACCACCCACATGAAAGCTAGGGCAACCTCAATCGGGAGTGCGTCAAACCATTCTTTCACCCGGCTATTCTCTCATGAGTGGGCAATATTGGCCTGGTTGAAGGTTCTTTGAGGCTTCTTACTTCGACATATGGAGGGGCTAAAAAGTTTTTTAAATTTTTTTCAGCCGAGGGTTATTGCCCCTTGTCGCCTGCAATGGCGCGGATTTTACTTAGGTCAGCCTTAGTTTATTGACAGGGTGTCGCTATTTTCGGCTTGTGTCAGGTGCGGGAATTAGGATATATTTTTATTACCGAATAGGGCAGGCCTTGTGGGAAGGTCTTCCTAGTCGGTCTAGAAGACTTTCTTCCTGTGTGTGATGCTGGAAAAGGAACCCCATGGACGGGGTTCCTTTTCTTTTTAACTATTCCTTTCGCGGACTCCATTCCCCCAATCCATTCCCAGAATCCATGCCCAGGCTCAATTCTCGGGAAAACATAAACCCCGACAGTGTGAACTGTCGGGGTTTATGCGCATCTAGAACAAGGCCTACTTCTTACCCTGATTCTTACCCTGATCCTGGCGGTGCAGGGCACTCAGCGGCTTGGGCAGCTGAACCGGGTTCCAGGTGTTGCTCACAGCCTCAAAGGAGGAGCCAGCACCGGGGTGACGATTCGTCGAACGAACACCACCGGTCGCAATAGCACCGTTAGAGTGAGCAGGGTCGTTCAGCGAGGCGATATCCAGCGCATCGAACTCAGAATCATCCAGGACATCCGGCAAAGGAATCTCTTCGGGAATCGGCTGAGCGGCAGGAGCCGCAGATGCCTGGCGGACGGGCGAACCGTCGCGCAGAGCCTGGCGAGCCACCGGCTGATCCGGGTGAATTGCCGACTGCTGTGCGGGCGCTACCGCCGACTGTGCGGAAGCCTGAGCGGGCGCCTGCTGAACCTGAGCAGGCTGAGCGGGCTGAGGCGCTACCGGCTGGGCAGCGGGTGCCGGAGCCTGCTGAACGGACTGAGCGGGCTGAACAGGCTGAGGCTGAACAGGCTGAGACTGTGAAACCTGAGCCTGCGCTACCCGAGGCTGCCCCGCGGTACGAGGCGCAGCAGAGGAAGCGCGAGTAGCGGAGCCGCTCTCCTGATCGAAGAGCACGCTACCGCGGCGAATCGGCTGGAAGCGGCTCGGACGCTGCTGGCGACGCTCCTGACGGTGAGCCGCAGACGGCTCGGTAGAACCAGTAGCGGCAGAACGAGCGGGTGCCGGGCGAACGGGACGAGCAGCCTGAGAAGGCGCGGGCGCCTCCTCGCGAGCAGTAGCCTCGGGTGCATCCTCAGATGCCTCCACCGCGATGTGCGCGCGGCTCGGGCGTGCCGCCTCACGGTTCAGGTTGCCGGCAGACTTGCGGGCAGCGGGCTTGCGGGTAGCGGGCTTGCGGGTAGCGGGGCGCGACTGAGGCTCAGATTCTTCAGTAGCTTCAGAATCCGGGCCTTCAGCACCCGGGCCATCTACCGATTCGGGTGCATCGTCGTAGGATTCGTCATCCTCGGAACCTTCGTACGCTTCACCCTCAGCATCATCACCCTCAGCGCCTTCTGCTTCAGCCTTGGCGCGGCGTTCATCACGGTTCGCCTTCACCTGATGGGCAAGAGACTCCAGCAGACCAAAACGGCTCACAGCCCACGCGCCACCGGCAAGAATCAGGAAGAGAACAGCCCAGCCCCACGCCAAAACACCAAAGAGCGCAAGAAGGCCGGTAACCAGGGCAAGCACACCCAGACCGGCGGCAACCAGTAGGGCAATACCGCTCGGGCTCGAAGTATCCACGTAAGACAGCAGCGAGGGCTTCGACTCCTCCACAACCGGAATTTCATCCGTGTAGGGCGCAGTGGGGGAAGATTCGCGAATCTGCGAAATAGATGCCGTATCGGGCGCAGGCTGAACGGGCTCCTCCACCACATGGGAGGAACGGGAAGAAGCCTGCGGAAGAGCAGAAGAGGGCAGGGAGGTGCCCGGTGCCACCGCATGATCGGAGGACTGGTACGCCTCCGACTCATTCAGCAGCACACCCGCGGAGGCGAGAATGTCCTCAGCGGTACGCTCGGCACTAATCAAGGGACGCTCAGGCTCCATGACGGGACCTGCGGGCGCGCGACGCAGGCTCCTGGGCACAAACCACAGCAGCAAAATCACGGTCAGAATTACCAACACACCGGAGGTGTTCAACAGCGTCATATCAGGTCGCCCTCTATCGTCCCTTTATCCCTAGACTTTAATCATACCCTTATATTCCCAATGCTTTCCATAAGAGGAAAGAATCGGGCTGGATATGCGCATATACCCCGGAAGGAATATGCACCCGAAGATGCTATGCATGTTCGTTATAAGACCATTACCAAGCTCTCACTCGGCACTATCTGTCTACGAAACAAGGAAGGCGCCCTCCCTCAGGGCTAACGCCCCACCGGCAAGAACGCCTTCCTCAGCGTGGTTGGTATTTATCGGTTGCCCTCGTCAGAGAGCGGATGCAGAGTGCTTAGCAGTTCTCTGCAACAAAATCCTTCAGCCAGGCGCGCAGGTCGTCACCGAACTCGGGGCGCTCAGCAGCAAGAATAACGTTTGCCTTCAGATAGGACAGCTTGTCACCGGTGTCGAAACGACGGCCGGAGAAGACCACGCCGTAGACGCCTTCGCCTTCACCCTCGCCCTGAGCCAGGGTCTGCAGAGCGTCGGTCAGCTGAATCTCGCCGCCGCGGCCCGGAGCGGTGTTCTCCAGAACCTCGAAGACCTTCGAGCTCAGAACGTAACGGCCAATCACAGCGTAGTTCGAGGGAGCCTCATCAACGGCAGGCTTCTCAACCAGACCGGTGATCTTAACAAAACCGTCCTCACCCTCAACAGCCTCAATAGCAGCTGCACCGTAAGCGGAAATAGCCTCGCGGGGAACCTCCATCAGAGCAACGACGGAACCGCCGGTACGCTCCTGGACCTCCACCATGCGAGCGAGCAAGTCTTCCTTCTCGTCAATCAGGTCATCGCCGAGCAGAACAGCGAATGCATCATCGCCAACGTGGCGCTTTGCACGCAGAACAGCGTGACCCAGACCCTTGGGGTCACCCTGACGCACGTAGTGCAGTTCGCCACCAATCTCGTTAGTCTCAACGACAGATGCGAGCAGGGCGTCCTTACCCTGCTCAGCGAGCTGCTGCTCCAGAACGGGAACGCGATCAAAGTGATCCTCGAGAGCGCGCTTGTTACGGCCGGTAATCATCAGAACGTCGTTCAGACCGGCACGAATTGCTTCCTCCACCACGTACTGAATCGCGGGGCGATCGACGACGGGGAGCATTTCCTTAGGGGTTGCCTTCGTTGCGGGCAGGAATCGGGTGCCCAGACCAGCAGCAGGAATAACTGCCTTAGTAACAGACTTAATTTCAGTAGCCATGCCACAAGAATACCCTAAGTTGTAAAGTACTTAAGGCGATTTATCGACACTATGACATGAAAAAATCTTCAACGTGACTAACTACATATCGGTGAAGGTACATTCTTGGGGGTGCAGAGAAAATACGCCCCGCGCTACTCAACGCTATTCTCCTCAAACCCTATACTAAAAAATGGAATCTACGCCCCGGCAGAAT
The DNA here is from genome assembly GCF_937976295.1 of uncultured Rothia sp. Lineage (GTDB taxonomy): Bacteria > Actinomycetota > Actinomycetes > Actinomycetales > Micrococcaceae > Rothia. Next base: position 10,226 of record NZ_CALJRY010000168.1, read on the forward strand.
AGGCCGCTTTTCACCGTCCACAAGGATGTTTTCGCACTGCCTCGGACGGCCCCTCAGCACGAAGGCACCATGATCCAAACCAGCTAACTTCACCCGCAATGACGATGGGACACACCATGCCTCTCAACACCACAGCCGCCACCAGCAACTCCGACGCCGGAGCCAGCGCAGACGATATCTCCCTGGATAAAGACATTCTCCGCTCCCAAATCCGCCCGCGCCGTCTCACCGCACGCAGCCACCGCGGCGAGCACGGTCAGCAGCAGATAACTGACCTTTTCACCCACCACATTCTCGAGGCCATCGCGCAGCGGACCCACTCCCCCGGCACCATTGCGGCGTACCTGCCCACCAAATCCGAGCCGCCCATCATTGAGGCGCTAACCCGCCTGCACAAGGACGGACACCGCATCCTCGTGCCCGTCGTGCGCCCCGGACGCAAACTCGCCTGGGTGCACTGGGACCCCGCCGTTGAGCACCCGCTCAGCCCCATGGGAATCCCCGAACCCGAGGGCGAAGAACAGGATTCACAGGCATTCGTGAACGCCGATGTGCGCCTCATCCCCGCTCTCGCCTTTGACGCTGGCGGGCACCGCCTCGGTCAGGGCGGCGGCTACTACGACCGCATTATCCCCCTGCTCAGCGCACAGCAGCTGCAGGAGCAGAGCATCGGCGTGGTCTTTGCCGATGAAATGTACGAAGCTATCCCCTACGACCGATGGGACGCCATTCTGCCGGTCATCCTCACCGAGGAAGGTATTTTCCGCACTCGCCCGCAGAGCTAAAAGAGCCCGGCTCACCCATCCCCGGTTCGCTCTTGATTGACACCCCGAATCTTTAGGCAAAAGCGTAAAGATATGCGAGATACATCAATAAAAGCGCTCAGGAAAAAGGTAAAAGAGAAACCAAAAATAGCCTATTGAGAAGAAAACGCAAATAGCCCAGAGTGTTTCAAAAGCGGTACACTCAAACCACTGTTATTAAACCCGCTCAGTAAAAAATCGACACAGAAGGACAAAATGCCGGTCTACGTTTACCAGTGCAAGAATTGCAACCACGTC
>NZ_CALJRY010000169.1 GCF_937976295.1 uncultured Rothia sp.
CAACCTTCTCGCCGCTTGCCGACTCAACGTACGCGAAATCGCCACCGGTAAAGACAGCGCCACCCACCTCGGTGATAGCCTCAACCTGGGTGTTCATCTCGCCGTTCTTACCGGTACCGGTATCAGCGCTGGTACGCCACTTCCACTTCTCAGAGTAGCTATTGGGTAGTGCGCGGCGGTTACTTGCAGCAGCACCCTGCGGGCCATAAGCATGCAGACCCTTAGCCGCCAAATCGTTCTGAGTCACCTTCGGACGCAAGAACATCTGAGTAAACACCAGGGGAGTGGTCGAATCATTCGCCGGGCGGTAAATATACGCCGAAGGTCGGTTCATCAGGTAGGTCTCAGCCCACCATGTAATCCGGGCGTTTCGACCGTAGGTGAAGCCCAATTTGTAGCCCTGCGATGCCTTCTCTTCGAAGTTCAGAGAACGGAAATCATCAGAATCATGGGTGAAGATGTTGCCAGCCACCTGACCACGGTTGGCATAGTCATAACGGTTACTGTACTGCCAGGTGTTCTTGACCGAAATATTTGACCAGAACATCTTCGAACGCAAAGTCCAAGTCCATTCGGTACTGGAATCACGGTGAGCCTTAAAATCCTGCCAGGTAGTGCCCTCAACGTTCATTGCGCGATGGAAACGCACGCCGTCCGGCAAATCCTGCGGACGGGTACCGTTCAGTAGCGCATTCACGGTCACGCCGGAGAGCTGCACCGCATCAAAACCGGTCGGGTTCTTATACAGCTGATCAGCACTACCACGACCGTAGTAGTTCTCAGTCCAGCTCTCACGACCGCGGCCAATCATAACCCAGCCGCCACCATCAGTTTCCTGATCGCAATAGAACTGCTCGGGAGCACTCATCGCGGGGGTGTACAGCCAGTACGCGCCGCTCTTGCCACGCGGATTATTCTGCTTAGCCTCCCAGCAGCTCGCCGCAGCGCGCTCGCTCGACGAACCGTCATAATAGCGTGCGTCAGCAGCCTGAGCGCCCGAAGCAATCGGACCCAAAGACGCCGCAACCATCGCAAAAGAAGCAGCCGCCGCACCCAAAGCGCGGGACCCAGAACGAGAGCCTACGCGAGAGCCCTCAGAAGCGGAGGAAGCAACGCCCTGCGAACGCCCTCCACGCGTGAACGGAAGAAAATTCATTTGTCTCTCCTAGAGACCTCAACCGGTACACAACAGAAAAATGCAATTCACACAGCAACACCCACCCAACACAGGGCACAGCATAGTAACCATGCATCGGGGAGGGAAGAAGCATTATGAACTGCACTAACAGAGAGTCTGCTGCCGGAATCAGTGAGTGTGGTTATCGGAAATTGAATGAATACGCCCCGAAACCTCACGCACGAAGCCAACAATGGCAACGCACCCGTAAGAAGCGGAACGCTAAAAACCTGTGAAGTTTCCCCGTCGTACCAACAGTGAAGAAACACCACAGACTAAAGATTCAGTCCATCATCGGAAGGACGGAAGCAACCCATCCGACGCAATGAATCCCAACCCATCATAGCCGCCACGGAGGCGTAGCGATAGCAAACTGGGCAACTCGGACCAAACCAAAATTCTAGGGGGTATACACCCCGGGTGTGCCGCCGCCTGATCCGAACCCCGCAAACCCTGCAGAGCCCACATCAGGCGGCGACTCAAAGAAACTAGATCAACAACCTGACCTAAGCCTGAGCAGCTCCCGTAGAAGCCGAGAAATTCTCAGACGCATCGATGGAACGCACGTAGTAGCGAGCGCCATCGGTGTGCTCAACCTCGTAGCTGGTACCCGAGACCGTAGCAATCACACGGTCATCACGCAGCACCTGGTAGCGAGCACCGCTCTCACGAACGCCAGACCAGGACAGCTTATCCACTGAACCATCACGCTGAACCGACAGGTTCGACGGAGTCGAGGGGGCGGTCACATCGCGAGGAGCAAAGCGAGCAAAACCGACAGTGCGCTGCTCACCATTAGCACCCAGCGAACGGTTAATGTCGCCACCAACCCACAGGTTGCCGCGTGAATCCACGAAGGACTCCCACACGCCGTAGCCGCTAGCGCCCTTCAGAACCGGGCTGAACTCGCCGATAACCTCGCCGCTGTCCTTATCGAACGCTGCGACCAGGCGCATACGGTGAACCGCCTTCGATTCCTTCCAATAGGTGTGGTAACCGGTAGAGCCCTCAAAGAGCACGTCGCCGCAGTGGCACGCACCGTAAATGGTGTTACCGCTCAGGTGCAGATCCTGCCAGTCGCCACCGTACTTAGAAATCGACGACGAAATACGGCCGTAGCCATTCTTCGAGTAGTTCGCAATCAGATGGTCAGCACCGCCAGTCCACACGGTCGAGCCAGCATCCTGAACATCGAACTGGAACGCGTACACAATACGGTCAGTAATGTTCAGCTTCAATGACGGCTCCCACTCCCACTTAATGTTCGAAGCGTTAGAACCATTCAAAGCAGCCAGACGGAACGCACGCTGGTTATTCAGCTCAGTGAAGTAACCGGCAGCGTGAACAGTGGAATTATCGGACGCAGCGGTAATACCGTTGACCGTGCCGTTGAAGTTCGGGCGCCAGTTCCAATCCACCGCACCGTTCGAGAGCTTAATACGAGCCGCACCGCGTGCATACGCGTAAGCAGAAGAAGTATTGCCCTTAACGTGGGTGAAGTTACCGCCAATGTAGAGGTAACCGTCCTGAACCAGTAGGGTCTTCACCTGGGCGGCATCGCCATTGCGGCGCTGAACCTGAACATCCCACGTGCGATCAATCTGACCGGTGGTCGCGTCCAGAATGACAAAGTGGTTAACCTTCTCGCCATTCACCTCGGTGAACTCGCCACCAACCGCCAGGCGATTATTCGGCAGAGCCTCAAGAGCCTTAATCTGGCCGTTGAAGGTCGGGCGGAAGGAACGAACCAGCTCGCCCGAATCCACGTTGTAGCCAGCCAGGTACGACTGGTCCACGCGCTCGCCGCCAGCCGACTCCACATACTTGAAGTCGCCACCGGTGAAGACGGTGTCGCCCACCTGAGTAATAGCCTGAACGTAGGTGTTCATCTCGTTCTTCTTGCCGGTGCCAGTCTGCTCACTGGTGCGCCAGCGAACGGGCATCGTGTAGCTATTGGGCAGAGCACGACGGTTGCTGGCGGCAGAGCCAGAACCAATCTGCGAGAAGTTCAAGTCACGCTGAGTCAGCTTCGGGCGCAGGAACACCTGGGTGAAGGGGATAGAGTAACCAGCGGAACCGCGCTTGTGGTAAATGTACGAATCCGAATTCTCATTACCGAAGTTCACCAGAGAACCGTACGCAAAACCAATCTGGTAGCCCTGGTTCGGGTTCGCAAAGAAACGAACAGAGCTGGTGGTAATACCCGGAGCCATCTCCGAAGGGGAACCACCCATACGAGCGGTGCGGTTGATGCCGGCACCGGTGAACTTCACGGTGCCCCAACGCTGACCGTAGCTCATCGCCCAGGTCCACTGCT